>CAZZJX010000266.1:0-2601 GCA_964654845.1 uncultured Dehalococcoidales bacterium | reverse complement strand
GCACATGGCTGGACCGACCCCGAATCACTTTGCCGCCTAATCTAAATACAACATCGTTGATTGAATAACCATTGGCTACACTCATATATATCGTACCATTTTCATTTAACACTCGATTTATATTTTCGATTACCTTTTCCGGTTTCAGAACATGCTCTAACAAGTCATAGCATATTGCGCAGTCGAAAGCATCATCCCCGAAGGGAATCTGTTCAGCGCTAGCAACGACCAAGCGTGCCTGGGGCACCATCTGTTTCGCATATTCAATCAATTGCCGTTCAATATCGAGGCCGACCGTGTTGCTATAGCCCTTGGCTTGCAAGGCGAACAAACTGTTACCAATACCGCACCCAACATCCAATATACGAATGCCCTGAGGAATCCCGTCCATGTCCCGCCGCATTATGCCCCTGACTTTGTCAGAGTATTTTATCGCGTGGACACGAATAAATTCTCCTATATCTGTTGGTGTGCCTATGTCAGTAATTGGCCCTCCTCCTCAAGTTGTATCAGACCAATAGTGACTATGCATGCTCAGTCGTCTCTTGACAAAGGCTGGCAAATACCTGGCTCTCTTGCCAAAGGACACACCAGCGAATTTGCCTAGATCGTAAATTACGGCATATGGGAGCCACTTCACATAGCGGCGCCTGACCAAGAACTTCATCTCATGTCTCACATAGTACAACCCATTGCCAACAAATCCACGAGACGAATATTCATTGCGAGCGAACTGTCCCAGAGAAACGCCACTGTCAAAGTACCTTCTAAAGACTGTCTTCAAACAGAAATTATGTGAGTGATAGACGGCAGCCTCTGGGTCGTACACTATTTCGTATTCGTTTAAAAGCACCCTCTTGGCCCACTCCTGGTCTTCACTCATGATCAGGTCGTGAGGGAAAGGATATCGCTGCAGGACATCCTTTTTAATTGCCGAATTCGCGTTTGAGAAGAAAATCATATGCATATCCATTTTCCCCACACCATTTGACTTTACTTTAGCATGGGCAGGATATCGCGTACTCAGGAAGAACTGCTCCATTGGGTTCGTATCTTCTCTAGGAATCTGCCTTCCGTAGGCACCAGCAACAGTTGGGCGCTCCAGATTCCTCACTAGTTTGGCCAGCCACTTATCGGTTGCTGGTACTGCATCCTGGGTGATAAACACGAGGTACTTCCCTTCAGCAAGTTCAGCACCGAAATTTCGTGTTTTCCCGTGTCCGAAATCCTCTGGCTTTATCTCTAGTAGTTTTACCGGGTAGCGCTTGACAATGTCCAGGGTATTATCAACGGAGCCGGAATCGATGACAATCACCTCAAAAGGATAATCACATACCTGGGCATATACCATCTGGAGTACGTTTTCCAAGTGAGCGCCGCCATTCTTTGTCGGTATTATTATTGAAACCTCGATTTTAGCCATAACCTATCGAATCCTGATTGTGCTTGCCTGCTACCCTCAGCGAAGAAGCCTCTTTCTGAACAAATAGCACAGATTCAGAAGCCCATCACGCCAGCCAGATAGCTTCACTTTCCCCACGCGATCCCTATATTCAATGGGAACTTCCCGCCACCGGCATTTGGCAAAATGGCAGGCCTCCAATTTTAGCTCTTCAGAGAACGGCATGCCATCCGAGTTCAAATGCATGCTATTTAGAAGATCCTTCCTGAATACCCACATGCCAGATTGAGAATCTTTCAGATCAATCCTGAAGAACAGCCTCGTTGTCAGATTTAGCACACTATTCCCAAGCCTGTTACGTGGGGACATTACATTACTCTCCATTTTTGCAAAACGATTAGTGGTGATAAAATCCAAATTCTCCTCTTCGAGAAGCTTGACCAACTCAGGGATATCTTCTACAGGGTAGGTCAAGTCGGCATCGGCGGTGGCTATGATCTGTCCTTGGACATTATCAAAACCAGTCTTATAGGCTCGCCCGTAGCCCCGGTTTGGCTCGAAAACAACCTCCGCACCTGCTTTCCTTGCCAACTCTGCCGTCCTGTCCTCCGAGCCGTTGTCTATCACCAAGACCTCGACCTCGAAACCCATCCTACGTAACTCGTCCCTGGGGATAGCCAGAACCACCGCTTCTATTGCCTCCTCCTCGTTTAGAGCCGGTATGACTACACTAACCTTCTTCAATCAACCTCCTCCTCTGCGGCCTCCATTGTCCTATCGGTGCTGTCATCATCGACTACTACAATCTCAAACCGATATCCTTTCCCCTCCATGTCATCCTCTAGCACTCCATCGATGACCCTGTCGATAGTTTCCTCTTCATTCAGTGCAGGCAGAATTATGGAGACTTGCCTTCCCACCATTATTTTCACTTACGCTCCTATCTTTATCTTGATTGATGAACAACCTACAGCCTTATTTAGTGACATTTACTATACTTTACTACTCCTTATATCATATAAGTTATCTATTGTCAAGTCTTTCGTCTTTTCCAGCTTTATAGTGGTGGTTGATATCTATTCATAGCCTATGTCATTGCGCTTCAATGGAACTCAGCGAACTGACGACAGGCAACATAGCCCCTTCGGCAAGCTAAGGGGAGGAGTCTATGGCAACAAGGCGAGGATGGTGATGTTCTA
>CAZZJX010000265.1:0-2603 GCA_964654845.1 uncultured Dehalococcoidales bacterium | reverse complement strand
TACCTGTTTTTCTTCGCCTCTGGATATATCCTCATCACCGATAATCGATTCCTGCAAGCTATCCGCCGGGATTGGAAAGCCTACCTAATTCTCGGCATCCCGTGTACACTATTCTTCATTTTGATGTTTGCAGATGCGTGGGCTTGGATGGGATCACCTGGTACACCGGGTTTTTATCTCTCCTGGACAGTGCACGGTATCCATAGCTGGTGCTGGATAATGGTCATGTTACGCGTCGGGATGCGGTTCTTTGACCATACCAGCAAACGACTCGAGTATTTGCGGGAAGCAGTTTATCCCATCTTCATTGTTCACCAGCCAGCTGTCGTTCTAATCGCCTTTTACGCCGTGCAATGGGAGGTTGATATCATGATAAAGCTGCTTGTTGTCGTGGTTGGCACTGTGACTATATCGCTTGGCTTTTATGAGTTCTTGGTCCGACGTATTAACCCCGTCCGCGTTTTGTTCGGCATGAAACCTCGCAAGAAGTGAACCGATTGCGTTTGCTTCGCACTGCTGGAGACAGTTTGACTAACTATTCATAAGAAAGCTCGGTTATGGCTGTCCCTTTTTCATCTTCTCAACTTCCTTCTTGATAGCTTCATCATCTGATCCTTTGCCAAAAACAAAGATGCGGAGATAGTCACCGAGTACAAAGACACCCCAGATACCTAACGGCCATAGAAACCAAGGATGACCTCGTCCTGATAATGCCCAAATAACAACAAGTACTGCATTAACTACAGCATAAGTTGCGAGTCCACTATAAAAACGTTTCCTCTCTTTGACCTTCTTGCTGGCCTCCTCATAGATTTGCTCTTCGGATGGTTTCTTTTCCATTTCTGCACCTCCTGTTTCCCTTATATCTGGATAATCAACGCAATTAATTCATCTGTCTACTATGCAAAATAAGAGAGGCCAGCGGCACCACTCCAGGTGCCAAGTTCAGGACTGCTAACACGGAGCAATGCCCCGGGCCACAATGTTTCTTGACTCTGCACCGCATCTTCAATTGATGCCTGCAATGCAGCTCTCGTTTCTGCATGCTAATCCTTACTTATTGTGGAGTCTCCGGATAGGTTCGTATCGATCGATGTAGGCTCACCAATATAAGTGACATGTGAGCCACCGCTGAGGTTAACATCCAGAGCCCCATTCACATTGATGGTAGCTCTTCCGCCCCCGCTAAGGTTGATATCAGCGTTATTCGCAGAGAAGGCTTCCAGCTCTAACTGGCTGCCGCCTGAGCCGTTGACATCTAGGTCATCAGCCGTGCCCTGTAGACTGACCTGGCTACCTCCAGAAAGGCCGAAGTAAGCGTCTCCCGCTGTGATGTCACCGGTCACACGGCTGCCCCCGGAGAGCCTGACTGACAAATGGTGCGACGAGCTAAAACCGGAAATGCTGGCTTGGGAACCACCGGATAGTGTGATTTCGTAGAGATCAGGCGTGGTGATCTTGGCTCTCAGGGTTACGGAACGGAAACTGCGGTTCCACTGGGGTTTAATCTCCAGTGTGTTACCGGATGTATCAACATCAATGTAATCCATCACGTTGTCATCGGCTGTTACCTCTACGCTAAAAGTGCTTGACTGGACTAGTTCTAATTGGAAGCCGCTGCGAGCCAAAACCTCAGTGAAATCGCTCAAAGCGAAGTTTCTAGTTGTCAGGTTACCGGAGCCTATTACAACTCCTCCCAGGACTCCAAAGACAGCTAACAGTACTACTGTCAAAACTACGGCCACCGCTATTCCCACAATTACCTTCTTCATTGTTTACCTCCTTTCATTTTAGATCCTTAATGTATTTCAGCTACCGACAGTGGTCGTATCCATCTAGTAGAATATGGCAGCAACGAATGCCCTGGTAATACTGTCTTGCTTTGTATCATACCGGACATATCAAGCTGGGTACCCCGAGAATATTACCTACTAGAATCCCAAAAAGACTAAGCGAGGCAACAACAATGCTAGTAATTGTCATCCGATTTCTTCAGATTATAAGCACATCTACATGGTTTATCAATAGCTTTCGCGTCTAACGACCCTTTTGGGTGTCATAGATAATGATTTGCTGCTTTCATTCGTGTATTCAACACCCTTTGAAAGCTGAGTTGGCGTCATATTTGGCGCTATTCTCTAGAAAATGGCCACCTTATCTCGCTATAGTTTAACTGGCCTGCTGTTTCCTTTCACCATCAGTTTCACTATTCATTTCATCGTTCTTTCATAGTCTAACTATGGATCATCCCCTTCCAAAGACATGATATTATTGCCATTTTCAAAGGTTCTATCACTTGAATACATCCTTCAGCCTTAGCTCATTGGCTTTCAGGACCTTGAAAATGTATCCTTGGCTGCAACCAAGCTCATCGACTGTACCATACTGGAGGGCGCCCGCAAAGCCTCCTGTACAGCTCAACATGGCCTCACCATATTACAGTCACTCAAATTGTCCTTGTCATTGTCAGCAAAAAGCGCCCTCCAATTTGACCGTCTCCTCTAGCCAATGCTAAACTACTTTTTCCAGGCAGCGTAGCTCAGTCGGCAGAGCAGAGGACTCATAAGCCTTTGGTCAGTGGTTCAAATCCACTCGCTGCCACT
>CAZZJX010000264.1:0-2605 GCA_964654845.1 uncultured Dehalococcoidales bacterium | reverse complement strand
GATCTGTCGATTCAGGTTGCTCAGCTCTACCACGTCCCCATCAACAATTCGCAGACACCCCACACCAGCTATTCCCAAATAGGTAGATATCGCCGTCCCCAACGCCCCCACCCCAGCAATAAGTACCTTGGCCTTCTTGAGCTTCTCCTGCCCTTCCACACCGAAGCCAGAAATCCTTATCTGCCTATCATACCTCTTTTTCTCGTCTTCAGTAAGCATTCGCCTAACACGAACCCCGATAGCTATGACCTTTCAAAGATAACAAAGCAAAACCTTGACAAAGACGGGATCTCGATCGTCCTTCTTTTACTAGATATACTGGGTAGGGTCCAAAGGGGTGCAACTGGAAAACAAGCGCTCAAAGCATGTCAGGCGATCGTCTGCACTCGCTCAAGCGCCGGCAAAAGCGGGTAGAATATTCACCTCGTCACCGTCTTTTAGCGGGGTAGCCAGCCCTTGAAGAGAGCGCATATTATCACCATTAACGTAGATATCAACATAACGGTGCAACTCACCCTGGTCCTTATATAACCGCGCCTTCAAGCCGGGGAATTGAATCTCTAATTCGTCAAGACATCCAGCGATATCCCTGGCTACTACCTCCGTCTCCGCCTTACCCTCACCAGCCTGGCGCAGAGAACCGGATACCCATACTTTTACGCCCACAGCTTATTCTCTAGCGTTTCTTCACCAGTTTTCTCTTGAGTAAAGCTCCCACTGCGTGAGGGAGTTTCTCCACGGAGGAACCCAGCATCTCAAAGCTATCCCCATACGGATTGAAGGCCCTCCCTGCCTGGCCGACACCGAGGGTTACCAAATCGACCCCTCGTAGTTGGCAGTAGTTCAAAGCATGTTCAATAGGAAGACCAATATTCTTAAGCCCATCGGTGATGTGTATGATAAGATTCTGACCCCCGGAAGGAATCCTTAATGCTGCAGCTATTATTGCCTCCCCCGACGGCGTGTCACCCTCAGGCTCAATAGTGAACAGCCTATTACTATGGAAAAGATTCTTAATTTGACAGGTATCCGTCGCCTCCCTATAGCCCAGTATCTCCAGCCTTATATTTTCCCCTCTCAGGGATGCCGCAAGCGCACTATAAATGCCTTTTATCTGCTCCCAGAACCAACCTACTGAACCGGATGCATCGATAAGAACAATGATATTCCAGACGAAGTTCTCCCTATGATACTCCTTCTGTCTGAAGATCCTGCCGGTAGTGGGGGCTCTATGTAGCCTTGCAGGATCCAATGTACCGGTTTCCAACCCGCGGTTTATGCGCAAGGTTTCTTCAAGCCAGAGACGAAATATTTCGGTTAGGCTCCGAACGATGTCCAGATTGGGGTCTTTTTCAAGGGGTTCCAGAGCATTCTCGAAGATTGCAGGAAAAAGGTATTGCGCCTCATCAGCCGCGCCTACAGCTTTCAAGGCAGCCTTGATAGCTTCTGTGACCTCCTCAGCTTCGCTGGCGACAGCCTGCTGTATTGCCTCAGCAAGCTCCATAGAGATTCTAGCGTCATCTCCTTCTGAAGACCCGGCCAAAGTCTTAGGCTCCGTTAGCTCCCCCGCAGCCTCTGCCGCCTTCATCTTAGCTTCCCAATCTGAAAAATGCTTCTCTAACGCTTCCCACAGTTCCCGGTAACATAGAGCCCTGCTTACCGCATCAGCGTTCACAATCTCTGGCGTTTTCCTGAGAAGCATTTGCAGAGCCTCCATGTAGTCTAAGGGCATGCTCAGCATGGTACCGAGCACCTGCAGCATCGGCAGCTTCTTGCCGCTACAGAGGGACTCAACTAGTGCATCACAGTCCGTTGTCTCCAGGCACTCACAGGAAAGCTGCAACAGGTTTTCCATCTCCTGCGAGCTCATCTGTGCGAAAACCTCGTCCAGAACCAGATATGTCCAGATTCCAAACAATCCCTCTGGATTAGCCAGACCAGCGGTAAAATCTTCCTGGTAATTCTTCTTCCACCAGGCTCGTGACTTCTGGACATATTTCCCCGGGACTCCTCTTCTAATGGCAGTGCCATCGACATGTATATCCTCCCCCGCCTCAAAAAGCTTACCAAGGAGGGCTTTATCTTTCATTCCAAGGAACGTATGAGACAAATAACCCCAGGCGTGCTCGCTATCCTCGAGGTAATGGAATGACTCATGCACATTCAATCCCACCAGCACGTCCATCTTATCGCTTGGAATTGGATAGTCTCCCTTGGCTAAGACGGCTGGCAACTCTATCTTTTTACTAGCGTTACAAGGCATCCCCGCCCACACAACTTCGGCATCCACATCCATAACTGCCACTATTTTGCGCAGAGCCCGCAGAGCGTTAGCCAGCTCTACGTAATCAATTACAGACTTGTTCACCCTCCAGTATTCAGAATAGCTCATATTCCTCACCATCTGCTTCGGTTTCACCGATTCCAAAATGAAGGGCTACCAGGCAGGACTCCAATGCGTCCTTGCTAATGTGTAAAGTGAAGGTAAAAGCCTCCTTTAAACTAGCCCCCGCATTTACCAGCTCACCTACCATTAAACTATGTCGGGTAGATATCGCCAGCGGGTTCCGGGGGTCATTTCGTAAGCGATATATAACCCTAATAA
>CAZZJX010000263.1:0-2610 GCA_964654845.1 uncultured Dehalococcoidales bacterium | reverse complement strand
TCAGGCTTCCATCCAGTCCACGGCGTCCTGTTTGATTTGGGAATGTCATCTCTTCAGCTTACCGACACGAGCCGTGGCTTCAGCTTCCAGCACGATTCCCCACTGAACATGCGTTTCAGCCCTTATCACGAGCTCAACGCAGCAACTATCGTTAATACTTTCCCCGAAGAGGAGCTCGCTGCAATTATTGAAAAGTACGGCGAAGAGCGTAGAAGCAAGCAAATAGCAAGGTCCATTGTAGCAAATCGCCCTATAGATACAACGCTCCGGCTTGCCACAGTGATAGAGCGGGCTGTTGGCTTTAGGGGCAAGATTCACCCGGCGACTAAAACCTTTCAGGCGTTACGCATCACTGTTAATCAAGAATTGCGGCGCCTTGAGACCGCATTAAAGCAGGTGGCAAACATCCTTTTCTTGGGGGGTAGACTCGTGGTGATTAGTTTCCACTCATTGGAGGACCGCCTGGTCAAGCATTATATGAGACAGGAATCGAAGGATTGTATTTGCCCTCCCCGGACACCTGTTTGCGTGTGTGATCACAAGGCTACCCTTAAGTTAATCACAAAAAAAGTCATCACCCCCTCACCGGCTGAGATTCTGGCCAATCCCCGTAGTCGCAGTGCCAGAATGAGGGTTGCTGAGCGTGTTTAGCGTCTCCTTAGGAGGCGCTTATCCTTATAAGGGTGCGATGGGCAGTGTCCTGCCCAGTAGGGAGATTAGAGCCCTAACGGCAAAATGATCTTCGTCGAGCCCAAGACTATGGACAGCGACACTGCCCGGCCCCTTCGGAGATTGGCTAAGTGGCCAAAGGAGGTGTACATGATGCGATGAACGTTATTCAAAAAGCTGCCAAAAATTACCTGAAAGGAGAATACAAATGGCGAAGAACGAAATAGTCTCTTGTATTGATGTAGGCACAACCAAGGTGTGCAGCATCATGGCTAAGGCAGGTCATGGACGTGACCTTCAGGTTCTGGGGGTTGGCATCGCCCCCTCCAGGGGACTGCACAAAGGTCTCGTGGTAAATATCCCTGAGGCCAAGCGGTCAATTCAGGTGTCGGTGAAGAGGGCTGAGCAAGCCAGCGGGATCAAAATGGATTCGGCTTATGTGGGCGTCACCGGCAGGCA
Organism: uncultured Dehalococcoidales bacterium; assembly: GCA_964654845.1. Lineage (GTDB taxonomy): Bacteria > Chloroflexota > Dehalococcoidia > E44-bin15 > E44-bin15 > DAOUVR01. Next base: position 1,482 of record CAZZJX010000263.1, on the reverse strand, counting down.
TGTCAACTCGCTCAATAAGCGTGGTGTCGTCTCTATCAATCGCAGCGACAAGCTGGTGCGCACCGACGACTTAAGGCGAGTGATGCGAGCCGCGCGCACTGTCAACGTGCCTGCTGACAGGAAATTGCTCCACGTCATACCCAGGGGCTATGCCATCGACGGTCAAGAAGGAGTGATGGACCCGGTAGGCATGCATGCCTTCAGGCTGGATGTGGAAACCCACATTATCACCGCCGCTGTAGCATCTGTTCAGAATCTGGTCAAGTGCATTCGCGGTGTAGGCATCGACATTGAAGACCTGGTTCTGGAACCGCTGGCCAGCGGTGAGTCGGTGCTCAGACTAGATGAGAGAGATGCCGGTGTGGTACTAGCCGACATTGGCGGCGGCACTACAGACGTTGCCATCTTCAAGGATGGCAGCATTTGGCACACTGCCATTCTCCCGGTAGCAGGCTACCAGATCACCAGGGATATCGCTATCGGGTTGGGATTGCCCTTCGACGTGGCAGAGGAGATGAAGAAGAAGTACGGCAGTGTGATACCCGTCTACAATGGTAAGGAGAAGGAACAGCAATCCACCCTAAGGATAGAGAACGGCTACAGTATCCCCTACCAAGAGTTGTCTGAGATTATCAAAGCACGAATCGAGGAAATTCTAAAGTTAATCGCCTTGGAGATACCAGGCTCGGATTATGTCAAAGACGTGCCCGCTGGTTTAGTGCTCACTGGCGGCAGTTCGAACCTGGCAGGGATAGATGTCCTGGGAGAAGATGTGCTTGGCCTACCAGCTCGTGTAGGTGTACCGACAGGCGTATACGGCCTCGCTGATGTCCTCCCTGACCCCGCCCACGCCACCGGTGTTGGTCTCTTGCTCTGGGGTTCTAGTGGGCACGATAGCCAAAACACATGGCAAACCGGGGCGTTTGGCGGAGTCTTCAAACGCTTCATGTCCCGCGTGAGAAGGATAGTCGGGTAGAGTTTACAAAGGAGGTAGAAATGGCAAAAACAAGCTTTGTTCCCAATCCAGCGAAGATAAAGGTAATCGGTCTTGGCGGAGGTGGCTGTAATGCCGTCACACGCATGGTCCAAGAGGAGATTCAAGGAGTAGACTTCGTAGGAGTGAACACTGATGCCCAGGCATTATTGCTTACCGAGGCGCCTACTCGGATTCAAATCGGGGAGAAGCTTACAAAGGGGTTAGGCGTTGGTGGTGACCACAACGCTGGAGCGAAGTCAGCGGAGCAGAGCCGCGATGAGCTTAAGGAATGCATCGGCGACGCTGATATGGTATTCCTGGCAGCCGGTATGGGTGGTGGCACAGGTACTGGCGCTATGCCTTTCGTGGCGGAGATGGCCAAAGAAGCAGGAGCCCTGACCATCGCCGTTGTCACCAAACCCTTCGCGTTTGAAGGGGCCCATCGAGCCCAGGTGGCTGAGGAAGGCATCGAACGGGTTCTCGGTAAGGTGGACACACTGATAATC
>CAZZJX010000262.1:0-2615 GCA_964654845.1 uncultured Dehalococcoidales bacterium | reverse complement strand
GAAATAGCGAATGGTGGTCAGCATCGGGTTGGGTGCTGTCTGTCCCAAAACGCAGAGCGAACTGTCTTTAACGGATTCAGACAGTTCCTGAAGCAACTCAATATCCCCAGGTCTACCTTTCCCGTTAGTTATGTCTTCCAGGATGTCCAGCATCTGTTTGGTGCCCCAACGGCACGGGATACATTTCCCGCAGGACTCAAGCTGAGTGAAGGAGAGGAAGAACCTTGCCATATCCACCATGCAGTTATCCTCATCCAGGACCACCATGCCTCCCGACCCCATGATAGAACCAGCCGCCGCTAGAGATTCATAATCAACCGGCGAATCGAGAAAGCTGGCGGGTAGACAGCCCCCCGATGGACCACCAGTTTGCACTGCTTTAAAGTGCTTGCCATCGGGGATACCGCCCCCGATTTCGAAGATTATCTCGCGCATGGTAGTTCCCATCGGAACCTCTACCAGGCCACTGTTGGCGATCTTGCCGGTAAGGGCAAAAACAGCTGTTCCTTTGCTCTTCTCGGTACCGATGCTTGCATACCACTCTGCGCCTTCTTTGACGATCACCGGGATACTCGCCAGCGTTTTAACATTATTGATATTGGTGGGTTTTCCCCACAAGCCTGATTGTGCCGGGAAAGGAGGGCGAGGGCGGGGCATGCCCCTACCGCCTTCAATTGAGGCCATGAGCGCTGTCTCCTCGCCACAGACAAAAGCACCAGCGCCTTCTTTTATATGCGCTATAAAACTGAAGTCCGAACCCAGAATGCTTTTGCCCAAGAATCCACGCTCTTCCGCTTGTTGCAGAGCAATTCGTAGACGCTTAATGGCCAGAGGATACTCAGCTCTACAATAGATATACCCTTCACTTGCACCGATTGCATAGGCAGCGATGGTCATTCCCTCGATAACCGTGTGTGGGTCGCCCTCCATGGTACTTCGATCCATAAAGGCGCCGGGGTCGCCCTCGTCAGCGTTGCAAATCATGTATTTCTGCTTGCCTGGCGCCTTCTGGCAGAATTCCCACTTCTGCCCTGTGGGAAAACCAGCACCACCACGCCCACGCAAACCGGAGCGCTTCACCTCATCTACTACTTGCTCAGGAGACATCTCAGAGAGCACCTTCTTCAATGCCTCATAGCCACCTACAGCTATGTAATCGTCTATATTTTCTGGGTTGATATGGCCGCAATTGCGCAAAATCAAGCGTTTTTGCTTCTTGTAGAAGTTTATCTCACCATAAGTGGGTATGGCTTCATTGGTCACCGGGTCACGGAAAAAGAGGCGCTCCACAGGCTTGCCTTCTTTTAAGTGCGAATGGACAATTTCTGAAGCATCATCCACAGTAACATGGGTATAGAAAATGCCTTCCGGATCAACGACTACTATAGGGCCCTGCTGACAGAAACCGTGGCATCCGGTGAAATCAACCTTGACGTTGCTGATGCCTGCCTTTTCTACCTCCTGCTCCAATGCCAGCCGAATTTGCTCCGATTTAGATGAAGTGCATCCGCTTCCCTGGCAGACCTTAACAATCCATTCCCCGTCAGATGCAGCCTCACGATTTCCATTTCCCTTCATTTTTGATCTCCCCAATCTCCGCACTTAAAAATTTCAGCCACCTTCTTTGTATTCATCTGACCATGAGTATCATTATTCACCACCATGGTTGGTGCCAGAGCGCAGGCGCCAATACAGGCCACAGTCTCTAGGGCATATTCGAGGTCCGGGGTGCTTTCGCCTGGCTTTATCCCCAGTTGCTTCTCTACCTCTCTGAGGATTCGCGCCCCGCCACGCACATGGCAGGCGGTACCCCGGCATACCCTAATGATGTTTCTCCCCGTTGGAACAAGCTTAAACTGGGCGTAGAATGTGGCTACCCCGTAGACGGTAATCTCCGGTAAATGCAGGAATTTGGCTATCTGTTGTATCGCTGGCTCAGGCACATAGCCAAACACATGCTGGACCCGTTGTAGAATTGGAATAAGCTCGCTTTCATCACCGTGGTAGGAGAATAAAATCTCGCTTAAGCGCTCCTCATAAGTAGTCTCCCTCTCCGGCAAAAGCACTTGAGTATCTTGCGCTGCTGAAGGATTCGCCATGTTACACCTCGCTAATTACCACTTTTCCTGGCTCAGTCGGCACCAAAGCCAGGTCGCCAGCCGCTTGTCCAGCTTGCCAACCCAACCCTCTATCCTCTTTATATCGCCGCTGGCTAAGGCTGCCTTCTCCTCTTGGGTCAAGGCATAGTACTCTTTTAAAGCCTCGTGAGGATCCTCCGCAAGTCGAGCTAAAAAGTCGCTCTCGTCAGCAGCCCTTCTTAGCACCTGCAGCAGGAGTTCTCTTCCCTTCCGAGCCTCAGCAGCCTCTCTTCTTTCCAGATCCTCTTTTGCTCCAGTGTTAACTCCCGTACCCATCTCAGTTCCCCTTTCTTCTCTCGGTTCTCCATCTATAGGATATCAGCATCTGAGGTGTAATCCATTGACCCTTGGCTCTAATTTTGCGTGCCCGAAAGTGCAATCTTCCATGTACAAAAGTGCAATACACAGATGTTCACAAGTACTAAACCTGGATTTCCCATATCAAACCGGGGGTATAGACAGGTTTCTATGGTAAAA
>CAZZJX010000261.1:0-2639 GCA_964654845.1 uncultured Dehalococcoidales bacterium | reverse complement strand
TTCTTAGACAACATGTGGCTTGACGCCAATCTGATGGCTTGCTACACTTGCCTATTAGATGTCGATAGACAGCGGTTGATTCGTGCTTGGTGACATCATAGCAGACCGCCAGGTGGATAGGAGGCAGACATGAACGGCAATATTATCACTGCGCTGCGACAGAACCATGCCCTGGAGCACGCCACTATTGCTTTGCTGATTAAGCAAGTCGGTGTGAATACCAGGATGATTGGGGTTGCCACTCACGACGGGTTCTATGTCTACGGGGATGTTCCCACCGAGGCAATTCGTGACGCCGCCGCAGAGGGCTTGGAGCACCTGCAGAAGGGAGAGAGCGAACTGGCATTGTCGCCATTCTGCGGCACAAACCTTGTCGTGGCGGGGATAATGGCGGGGATAGCCAGCCTAATTGTAATGGGGAGCAAAGAGCGAAGGAAGCGGGTGCTACCGGTTATCGTAGCAGCAACGTGGGCTATCGTCGCGTCTCGTCCCGTTGGCAGAGCCGTTCAGAAACATGTGACCACTACCTCGAACCTCACCGGTGTGAACATCAAGCGAATCACCCGTCGCGGTGTGGGCACTCGAATGCTTCACAAAATAGAGACCACTAGAGAGTAGAGAAAGGAGTTTTAAAAATGTCTGTATTTGACTTAACTGACAAAGTAGCTGTTGTTACCGGTGGAGGGACGGGAATAGGGCATGGTATCGCCCTGGCGTTCGCCATGGCAGGTGCGCATGTGATAGTAGCCAGCCGAAGGCCGGACGTCCTGGAGAAGGTAGCTGCTGAAATCGAAAAAATGGGCCGGCGTTCACTGGTGGTGCAAACCGATGTGATACAAACTGACCAGGTAGATAACCTGGTGAAGCAGACTTTGGACAAATTTGGCACGATCGACATACTGGTCAATAATGCCGGTGGTGCCGCCGCATGGCCATTGGAGAAGATGTCCCCCAGGGGGTGGGACATAATTCTGGCCATCAATCTCAAGGGGACATTCCTCTGTAGCCAGGCTGTGGGAAAGGTAATGGTTGAGCAGAAGAAGGGTAAGATCATAAATATATCATCGGTCGCTGGGCTGAGAGCCTCTGCTGGTTCGGCTCACTATGGAGCAGCCAAGGCAGGGGTCATTAGCCTGACTAAGTCATTGGCTGCCTTATGGGCGGAGTACAACATAAACGTAAATTGTATTGCTCCAGGCCTAATTGATACTGAAGCGGTCAGGCCTGCATTGGACTTAGAAACTCCTGAAAAAATACAGGAGCGGACAAATGCAATACCGCTTGGTCGCCTGGGTCAGCCGGAGGATATAGCCTATGCCGCAGTCTTCCTTGCTTCCGCAGCTTCAAACTTCATAACCGGGCAGACGATAGTAGTCGATGGCGGGTCGGAGGTTGGACGTAGGTAGGCCACCGCTTATCATTCTGGGCGAATACAGCGACCCGGTGTCATTTTGGGAAGCGCGGTGACGCTGCGAAGCAGGCATAATATAGAGGGTAGCCTGGAGCATCTGCTCCAGGCTTGGTTGGAGCGGATGCTCCAACCTACCCCGTTGTGAGGCTTACCCATACTTCACCGCTGGTTTCAGGGGGATGTTCGCTAGAAAGACATCTCACGGAGGATTGGAGAAAAAAAAGCAGCCCCGAAGAATCGGGGCTGCTTTTATCCTCAAACAGGAGTTCCAGTTAATCCTCTAGTCTGCCCGGTGAAGCCTACGGCCACACGTCCTGATAGCCGTCTGCATCGGTCAAGGTGCAGGCAGTACCATGGCACACCGTAATCACCTTCTCGCTATCGCCGTCCCAGTAGAAGACATAGTGAGAGGTGCTGGGGCATTCGCTGCATGGGACTAAAGAGCCGTCGCAGTTGTCGTTGTTGGCCCCAGCCACGGCACAGGCTGAACTGGGGACGACCTCAAAATAACCCAGACTCGACAGCAGGCAGAGATCGACAATCCCGCAATCTTCGGTATCACCTGCAGCAGGGATATCGTTGATCGGGGCATAGGTCGAGTTACCGTAGTACACACCCGAGGCATCGAAAACCGGGTACGTATAGTCGTGAGCCACCCAGTAGTCCAGGCACGCATTCTCTATCGTCTGCCGGTGCAAGTCGTAGCTGGTGCTCTCAGCACCACCACCGAAGCCGCCGATAGCGTAAATGACGCCACCAAGGAGAATGGCGATGATGACCATCACGATGAGCATCTCAATGAGGGTGAAGCCCCGCTCGCCACCGGCCTTCCTTGGACCCATTTCCTTAAACCGCTTCCACATCTCCATCATCTCTTATCACCTCCTTATCTGTTTAGAATTTTTCCATTTTCCATTTACATTTAATAATCTTACGCTCTTCCTACCTCCTCTTGTTGATCTAAACAAATAACAATACGCTATACTTAACCTTATGTACATATTGTTATTAGAGTAGATACATAGAATATGCTATTTAATAGAAATAGTCAATAGGTAATTAGTCCTAGGACTGGCGGTGCAATGAGGCTAACCACAACCTCATATTTATATTATTAATCTCCTTAAAACGTGAGTACAGATTCAAAAGACTCGTCTATTAGTTGGCTTTTTATGAGGCGTGAAGGTCCTTCTGTGAAGGATTCCTTCACGAAAGCTGAGGGAGAGGA
>CAZZJX010000260.1:0-2639 GCA_964654845.1 uncultured Dehalococcoidales bacterium | reverse complement strand
CAAACGACTCACCAAAACGTCACTTTCAAGTATATTGTTAGGTAACATTTGCCTAAATTGTGCAGTCAGGGTCATTCTACTAGATAATGAGTGTGACCATGATAGGTAAAACTCAAATCCGGTCTAACCAGCACCCTGGTGAAGCTGTCGTGGAAAAGACTGTTCCTCTCAGTATTGCTTCGACAGGTCACAATCGCCCAACCTGAAACCGACTGGCAGGAACCAACCCAATACCTGCGACTATCGTTTTTACCATTGACTTGCCATCCCTGGTCAGCTATAATGCACCCTAGAAAGGAGGCAAGCGGTTGGTCTAGCAAGCGGTCACTAGCTTTTCTAACGGTTGTCTCTTAATCAGCCGGTTCCAGGTTCGAGTCCTGGGCGGCTCACACTCAACCCCTGCCTCCTTTTCGAACGGATCTCTAACATCGTCCTCCGGGGTAGCATCACCCATCAGCAGTAAGAGCACCTGCTTGTCTATTGTGCTCTCGAGTCTCTCTACGGCCTTCTCCCTTAGTCCTGGGACAACATGGGAATAGGTGTCAAGTGTCACAGCTATGCTGCTGTGTCCGAGCATCTCCTGAACCTTCTTCGGATGGACATCGAGGCGGAACATAAACGTTGCAAAGCTGTGTCGCATGTCATGAAAACGCATGTGGGGTAAACCTGCACTGCTGATCACCTTAGTGAATGTGTGGCTCACGGTGTTGGGGTCGAGAGGGCTGCCATCAAAGTGGGCAAACACGAAATCGTTGTCCCTCAATGACCTGTCCAACAGGAGAGAGTCTTCTTTCTGTTGCTCTCTGTGTCGGAGTACGAGGGGGATCATGATAGGCAGTAACGGAACCTCCCGGCGGCTAGTGGAGGTTTTGGGTGGCCCTATCTTGCAGACACCACTACGCTTGTATAGAGACTGGACGACATTGACTACAGGTGGCTTCGCCTCTAAGTGCACATTGCGCCAATCCAATCCCAAGAGCTCACCCAACCTCAGACCTGTAAACAGCGCAGTCACGTAGACCAAGTGATAGGACGTTGCCATGGAAGCTGCGAAGAAACTGTGTAGGTCCTCTAACCTTAGAGTGATCATTGCCTTGCGTTGAGGGCTAGGAATATCCACCAGTTCTGCCACATTCCGCAGCACAAGCCCTTGCTTCACGGCGTATTTCAGTGCCTCTGAGAGCACGCCTTCGGCTGTTCTTGAGTTCATGGGTGGCGGCAGAGAGATTATCGCTACGCACCACCTCGGGGACTCCGCCAAGCTCCCATAGAGACCCCTGTAATCCCTTTACCAATGCCTCCAGGGTCTCTCCCATGGCAAGGTCCACGAAGCGCCATCCCGAGTAGTTCAATACAAACTCGAAGAAAAGGTGCGGGAAGGACTCTCCCACAATCGTGGCCCTCAACTACTGTCCATGCGTGAAATCCAACTGAGCTTCACGGCCTGGCGGGTGCTCTTGAGGGAAGAATACCTCCCGGTCAAGCCCGTGTATCGCTCGCCAGTCCCGGAGACGACGCTGCAATGACCTGATTTGCCCCTGATTGAACCTGCCCGGATATCTCTCCTCCAACCATTCCAGGATAGTTGTCGCCCTCATGACTCCGTCCAGGTCCCTTTGTAGTAGAGGCTCTATCTCTTCGGTCCAGACTTCGGCAAAGGGGTCTGGCCTGGTACGCCAATACCTGTCTCTCCCTTTTTCTGATGGTAGCGGCCTTCGCTGCCATTTCCTCGCTGTCCGAACGCTCATCCCTACAGCCGCAGCTGCGGCTGCCTGTTTCTTTGTTTCCATAATCTTTTGCCTCAGTCGACGTACTTGTTGATCGGTGACCATCCAGATACCTCCTCTGGCTAATGGTCACACTCCTCTCTATTTCACGCAACACCGGCAATTCTAGTTGTCGCCGACCGGTAATTCTAATTGTCGCACACCACTTACCTCAAGCAGACAGTTTAGAATGCTTACCAGCTCACCACTCCACGCTCAAACGCCACGCTTGGGATCTGGTTCAGAAAAGGAACGATTTTATCCTGGAGGTAACATTCCGCTTGTATATTAATTTGAAGCTAACAGATGCTGTTTCAGAGTGGCTCAAGGTTTGACAAAATGAGTATATGTGAAATCAAATATGGCCCCCCAATCTCGAAACCATAGAGGCTTCAGATAAAAAGGTTAGCCGATAAATGGATCGTTATCTCCTGTAATCGTTTCATTCTCGTTGTACAATGTATCGAAGAGTATTTGAAAGTGCATGTCCCATTTACTCTACTTGACATCGGCTGGGATACTAGATACTATTTCAGAGATACCTAGAGCATCTACGTAATGAATAAGTCTTTTTTGGGTTAGCTGGATATGAGTTACACTGAGTTGCAGAGTCTTGAAAGCTTCCGTGAGGTCAATCACACCTTCCCAAAAACCGAAGATATTATGGAGCTCAAGAGACAGGGTAAAAAGGTCTTTGGCTGGCTCTGCACCTATGTTCCCGAAGAGATTATCCACGCCGCTGGCATACTCCCGATACGCATCACCGGTTACGCTCAGGAGACAGAGTTAGACGATGGAAACGCCTATCTCTATATCAATAACTGCTCATTCTCCCGAAGCTGCCTCCAGATGGGCTTGAGAGGCGAGTATGAC
>CAZZJX010000259.1:0-2640 GCA_964654845.1 uncultured Dehalococcoidales bacterium | reverse complement strand
CCAATCCACTCGTGACCCAGCACAGCCTCACCAGGTGTAAAGATATCCTCTCCGTCTTGCCCATCCCATGCGGGGCTATCAACGTACTCAAGGTCGGTACCACAGATGGCACAACGCCTTACCTTGAGCAGCAAAGTCCCCGGTTGCACCCTGGGAGTTGGCAGCGCTCTGATTTCAAAACGCCTTCTACCCGTAACCACTGCTGCTTTCATAATTCTTCCTTTCAGAATATACTACCTGGGCTCACGGTTTTAACAGTACTACTATATTATCAGTATCAAAGACTGAATCAAACCCCTTCTGCACCTCATCAAGCGGCATAATCGCCGTAATCAACGGTCTAACGTTCACCTGTTTGTTTGCCATTAGGTGCATGGCGGTAACCAGTGGGCTCTTCCGGCCCGGCGGTCCACCGCGAAACGAAAGCAGTCTTATCTCCTTGACCAGCCACAGCGCCGGGTCTACTTCTGTCGGTGGGATGAAGCCGGCGATTGGGATGATGCCGTGCATTTTGACCATCTCAACTGCCTGATTCAGCACCTTGCCTTCACGAACGCAGGGGATAACCGCATCCGCCCCGCCCCCGGTAATCTTGAGCACTTCGGCGACCATATCAACTTCTTTTGCATTGAGAACAATGTCTGCTCCCATTTCGGTTGCCTTATCCAGGCGAGATTTGACGATATCAATGGCAATAATCGGACAGACACCGATTGCCTTCGCATATAGAAGCGCCAACAGACCGATTTTACCGACGCCGATGATGACCAGCGAGTCGGTTGCATTAAGCTCTGCCCAGTTAACCGCACCGATGCTGACTCCCATTGGCTCCACCAGGGCCGCCTCTTCGTCAGAAACGTTGTCCAGTGCCGGCAGGACATATTCCGGGGTTCTCAGGAAATACTCACACATGCAGCCTTTGGCACCATAGCCTTCGTCCATATACTGGTCCCGCGGCACCACACGCTGGCCAACCTGCCAGCCACTAACCCCTTCGCCTACTTCGGCAATCTCAGCTATGTATTCATGTCCCAGGATACCGCCGGTGCGAAGCGTCGCCACTTCCCTCCAGAGCTGGACCACTGCCGACCCGGCGTGAGGTCCCTGGTCCATGTGCGACTCAAGTGTGCCGTCAAGGTATTCAAGGTCACTACCGCAGATACTGGCGTATATCGTCTTCAGCAGGAGTGTTCCCGGTTCCACTGACGGTTTCGGTACCTCTTCACACTCGATGCGCTTCTTTCCCTTAACAATCGCCGCTTTCATAATTCCTCCTTTCAACGCCTGCGGTTTTTCAGGGTGCGTTCTATCTCTCTTTCCATGTTGGAGACGCGACAAAATGGACTGTTGTGACTCGACGATCCGCTCGAATGTAAACATCAATACAACTAATCTGAATTTCCTAGAGACCTATGAAACAAATCAATAAAAAACAAGACCTTTCCCATCATTAATCAGCCTCAGTAAATTAATAGCATCTATTTCAGGTGTATTAATGTTCGGGTAAATGTATCCCGGCCATGATGAAATCTTATCACGTTCTTTTTGCTCTTTATCCAGATCAATCACAGGGTTATGCCCTCTTTGTTGCTCCCTTTGTTTTCTTATTATTAAAGGCGCATTAAGGTGGAAAAGAAATACCGGAGTTTTCACCTCCAGTTTGCCCGTATATTTTCTTACATCGTCATTTGTTAACCATATTCCGCCTATTGCCAGGACAACGAACCTCTCCACAAGATATTTATTTATATCATTCAAATGGTTTAGTCTTGCTTTCAAAAGGTCTTTTTCTTTTTGTTGTTGACTCAGCCAGATCCAGTTAGGGCATAATTCTTCAACATAAGTATCATGGTCCAGAAGAACTGATTTTCCCCCCTGGGTCCTAAAAGCCTCAGCCAATTTTCCTCCGAGAGCATTTTTCCCGGATGCTGGGCTACCTTCCAGTAAAATGAGTTTCATAGTTTCTTACTAATTCGGGTAGGATTAAGGTCTATTTTAGACTGATTAAGTATATTAACAGAACGTCATGACAAAAATGTCACATTACGCCCTTTTGTTATTCAGTTGTCCGGTATTCACAAAGTGCTCTACTTCATGATATCGCTCGGTGGGCGATTTCATGTTCAAGTTGAAGTACGAAACTCTTCATGAAATGGACAAGAGGTGTAGCCAGATTCCTTGCGGTCCTGGTATGTAAGTTATCATAGTGGCCAATCTGTTGGCTAATCTGGTCTATGATGGTGTTGACAGGCGCTAGTCCTTCCTTTGGTTCTATTCCGAACCTCTTCTGAAATTCAGATGATGAAAGCGCCCATGCATCACCTTTGATGTTCAGCGGATCATACTCGGGGAGGTAATACTGGGCAGTAAATGCCCTCATCAGTCCTACCGCGCCTAAAGCATCCAGGTTATCTCCATCCCGTATGATTTCTAACAACTTGCCTTTATCGCCAAGCGACCGAAGATGCTCCTCCACCATTGATGGAGATGAGCTATGGTATCTTATGACGTCTGCGATCCACGCGATATCCTCAGTGGTCAGGCTAGAATTGTCCCTGAGGTATTTCACCGCTATTTCTGCCCCTAACGGACCATGACCCTTTCTTTGCTCTCCTGCTTTCATGCCTGCAAGACCAATGT
>CAZZJX010000258.1:0-2640 GCA_964654845.1 uncultured Dehalococcoidales bacterium | reverse complement strand
TTTCATCCCCTACCACAATCACAGATTCCCCGATATCATCAAGCCTGGCCCTAATATCATCAAGGCTCAGGCCTTGACCCTCGATCATAAATTCGGTGCAGTAACCGTAGGAGAGTTCCCCAGCAGCGACTTTGGGGAACTCGATAGGCATTTGCTGGGGCATTTCATATCCCTCGCCCGCTTCGCCACTAAGGTAACGCAAGAAACCATCGAGGATCACATAAAGCCCCAATCCCCCAGCATCAACCACTCCAGCCTCACGCAACACTGGGAGAAGGGACGGGGTTCTAGCTACCGAATCCTTCGCCGCACTAACGGTTGCCTCCACAATGCTGTATAGGTCTTTACTAACTGAAGCTTCCTCAGCCGCAGCGGAGGATTCCCTGATCACGGTAAGTATGGTGCCCTCAACAGGATTGCTCACGGCTTTATAGGCGAGGTTTGATCCTTCTTTCAATCCTGCCACCAGGTCTTTCCCTTCCAGGCAGTCCTTCCCATCGAGCTTTAGTGCCAAGCCACGCAAAATCTGAGAAACGATCACCCCACTGTTCCCACGTGCCCCCATCAGAGCACCGTGAGCTATAGAATGAGCAACCGTGGAGGCGCTCCCGTCCGTGAAGCGTGAAGCCTCCGCTACCGCCGAGCGCATGGTGAGGAGCATATTAGTCCCCGTATCGCCGTCGGGCACGGGGAAAACATTAAGGGAATTTAACTCCGCTGCGTGCCTCTCCAGCCACACCACGGCGGCGTTAAACATGCCGACCAAATCTTGCCCACTGTAGAAATCTGCTTCTCGCATCTGGCTCCTCTACTACTTGCCACAAACGATTAGTTATGGTATTCTAGCGTGGTGAATTCTACCGCAAAATTTGGATTTGGTCAAAGGGGAATAGATGCCAGGGAAATGTGACATATGTGGTAAGACACCCCAGTTTGGACACAATGTTAGCCACTCCAAGCGCCACACCAATCGGCAGTGGAAAGTGAATAGTCAGAAGAAAACAATGATCATCAATGGTAAAAAGGTGCGGCTAAATATCTGCACCAGGTGCCTAAGGACCCAGCATAAGCTAGCCGGCTAGCCACTACCAAGGCTAGCCTTCAGCCTGTCCATCGCTTCTCCCACACTCTCCTTGCTATTGAATAGCGCCGAGCCAGCAACCAGCACTCGCGCCCCAGCTTGAACCACCTTAGGTGCTGTCTGCGCAGTGATCCCCCCATCGACTTCGAGCTCAGCCTTGAGCCCTCTATCATCCAGGATTTGCCTGAGGTGGGCTATCTTGTCCAACACCTCCTCTATAAAGACCTGCCCGGCATAGCCAGGGTTCACCGTCATCACCAGCACCAGATCGAGGTTAGCAAGGACTTCTTCAATTAAGGTGATAGGGGTGGCCGGGTTAAGAGATACGCCAGCCCTGATATTTAGCCCCTGTATCGATTCCACTATTTGATGCAGATTAGGACAAACCTCGGCGTGAACGGTGATGATGTCTGCACCAGCCTCAGCGAATTGCTCAATCTGACGCTCAGGTGTTTCAACCATCAGATGGACATCGAAAGGCAAATTCGTCAAGGGGCGAATGGCTTTAACCACCACAGGGCCGATGGTTATCGGAGGGACGAAATGCCCGTCCATAACATCGATATGGATATAATGGGCCCCTGCCTCGGCCGCATCAGCGACCTGCTCGCCCAGGCGAGCGAAGTCGGCGGAGAGAATAGAGGGGGCTATCTTTGTCTCGCCGCTATGCATCTTCGACAATCTTCCTCGCCCTCGCCAGTTGTCTCTTTACCTGCTCCGGGGCAGTGCCACCGACGGCGTTGCGAGCCTTAACCGAGGAATCAACCGTAATGGAATAGACATCATTATCGAAATACTGGGAAAAGCTCTTGTATTCATCGATGCCTAGCTCTTTGAAGCTCTTTTCGCTCTCTATAGCGTGTTGCACCAATCCACCCACTATGCTATGAGCCTCACGGAAGGGGACTCCCTTCTTCACCAGGTAGTCGGCCAGGTCGGTGGCAAGGATATGGTCCTCTTCGGCGGCACGGCGGGTCTTGTCACCCTTCACCTTGGCCGTCCTTATCATCCCGGCAAAAACATCTAAGGTGGACAGAAGGGTATCCACACTATCGAACAGACTCTCCTTATCCTCCTGCAAATCACGATTATACGAAAGCGGTAAGGACTTCAGTGTGGTCAGGATAGCGAGGAGATTGCCATAGACCCGGCCCGTCTTCCCACGAGCAAGCTCAGCAACATCGGGGTTCTTTTTCTGAGGCATGAGGCTTGAGCCGGTGGTATAAGCATCGTCAAGCTCGATAAAGCCAAACTCTGCCGACGACCAGAGAATAAGCTCCTCGGCGAGGCGGGAGAGGTGCATCATAGCGATGCTCGCCGCCGCCTGATATTCGATGACAAAGTCGCGGTCGGAGACGGCATCAATACTGTTTTCGCTTATCTGGCTGAAGCCCAGCTCCCTGGCAAGGAATTCGCGGTCGATAGGATAAGGCACGCCAGCGAGCGCTCCGCTGCCCAATGGCATGACATCAGCATGCTTTCGGCAATCACGGAAGCGCTCCATGTCACGCTGCAACATCTCGAAATAGGCGAGCAAGTGATGGGCTAATAGCACTGGC
>CAZZJX010000257.1:0-2647 GCA_964654845.1 uncultured Dehalococcoidales bacterium | reverse complement strand
GAAGATGAGCGCGGAGAATGAAGCGGAGATGATGGCTCTCATAAACACGGTGGAGGGTGGTGAGGACCGGAAGGAGGGTATGATAGCCTTTGTTGAGAGGCGCAAGCCCGATTTTAAGGGGAGGTGATTTGGTGGATGGCAGATTATATTTTTCGCTATAAACTCGATAGCAGCAAAACCCCGGTGTCTAAAGACCCCCTGCTGGAGATGATCAGGGCGCAACTGGAGAATATCCTGAATGTTGTTGTCCCTGTTGAGGGGCAGCGTGAAGTAAAGATCGATGGGTTCAAGCTGCTCCGGGACCGCAGGACCATACACAAGATTTTTCCCCAAGAACAGGAATCATCGGATTTCTTCGAAGAACGTCCGCTTTAATAGTGGCTGAGGGGGTGTGGTATGAATTCCTTTCAAGATATCAGGAATGCCTCTTTATACGAACCAAGGATAGAGCTCATCAAGAAGCAATTGGAGAGCCTTCTATCTGTGGTCGACCTCGAGAAGGATGGGGAGGTGGTCGAGGTGGATGGCTTCCGGCTGAAGAACCTGAAGGATTGGCTTTCTCCCTCTGCTTGTGACCCTACCGAGATATTTGGCTATGCAGGGTCACGGTGTAACTGCGATTGCATCTTCTGCTGCAACAAGGGTAATCCTCCCTCATTAGCCTTGGGCAACTTGAAAAGACCGCCGGACGAAGAATTTGAGGAAATGAGGACAAGACTGGACTATTTCTTTCCCAGGCAGAACTCCTGTTTATTCCCAGGCCTGGGTGACATTTATGAGGTTATTGTCCATCCTCATTTTCTCGAGGTGCTTCGGTTGCTCCGGGAGAAGAGCTCGAAGGTGTTTCGTATAACCACAAATGGGGAGTCTCTGACCCCTGAAATCATCTCTCAATTGGAGAGGTTAAAGCCGGTATATCTCTATCTCTCCCTTAATAGCGTCTCCCCTTCACGCCGCACAAGGCTGATGAAAGGCAAAAACCCGCAGGTCGCTATTGAGTCCTTGCCCTTGCTTAGAGAGGCTGGGATTCCCTATGCTCTGGTCATCGTTCCCTGGCCTGCAGATTCCATTTGTGAAATGCTTGATGACCTGTCAAACACCGTGGCTTACGCTGACCACAACGACGCTCATCTGGTGGAGGTCAACCTTCCCGGCTACTCCACGTACTTCTCTAAGGAGAAGCTCTTCGACCTCGAAGAGGTTTGGGTAAAGGTCATCTCCATCGTTAGAATTCTAAGGAATAGTGCCATCTGTCCTATTGTGGTTATGCCCAGCATGTATGAGGAAAATCTCCGTAAGGGGCGCAAAAACCTGCCTGGCATTATGGGATTGGTGAAAAACTCCCCCGCTGCCAGGGCAGGTTTGAAGCAAGGGGACCAGATTTTGAAGGTCGGCAGCATTGTCGTCTCCTCGCGACCCCAGGCACGGGACCTTCTTTCCGTCCTTCAACACAGTGAGATTGGTGAGGCCTCTCTTACCGTTGAAAGAGAGGGCCAGTCCATTGAGCTAAGCGTTAATCTGGAGGATTTCTGCTATCCCTACTTCCAGGAGATTGACCATCACCTGGGGGTAATTTTTATGGGTACGGGACTCAGGCTGAGCTATCTGGAGAGTTTGAGAGGAGTTATCGATTCCCATAATGCGAAACACGTTCTCTTCCTGTCCTCCATCCTGGTAAAGCCTGCCTTTGAGCAGTTGCTTGCCGAAAGCCACCTCTTTGGTAATCTAAGAATAGATATTGGGGTCCCTCAGAATAGCTTCTTTGGGGGGAATATCTTCATGGGCGACCTCCTCGTGGTTCAGGATTTCATCGACTTCATAAGGGAATATTTGAAGAGTGGTGGAGAGAGACCTGACTTGATCGTCATCCCATCATCCCCTTTCAGTTTGGGGGGATGGGGCCGCGACCTTACAGGGAGGGTTTACCTTGACATTGAGCGAGAGGTAGGGATACCGGTGGAACTTCTGGAGTGCAGCACGATTTTTGACTAGATGGCTTTAAAGATTGGAAAGAATGATTCAGAGATATAACTTGTAGATTTTGACGTCATCGGCTCCGCTACCGTGGCGGGACTACCGATCGCTTTATTAATGTAATGGCAGGGGGCTTGCGCTTCTTGTGGGGAGGGCGACAGGGATAGAATCATGCTGACGGTCTGCCGAGTATCGCCGCGGCGGGAAGAACACAAATCGCTAAATTGTGACCTGATTGAACAATCTAGACGATTGTTACATTAAGAGAAGCGCAAACACGCTGTCAGGCGAAGCTCGGCCCATCATCTATGAAGAAAATGCCAGTACGGTCTCATTGTAGCAAGCAACAAGCACCAACAGAACGCCAATGATCAACCAGATTATCTCTTGGCGAGAGAGCCGAATGTCACGCCAGCTTCTGACCTTACTTTCTTTTGCCCTCCAAGGAAGCCAACTAGTATAGTCTCGCAAGCCTACTCCGACAGTGGCGGCAACAATACAAATATAGCCTAAGGATTCTAGGTAACCAATCCGCAAAGCAACAAGCCAACCCTCAAGAGTATAAGGTGAGATTATCTGGCTCACAAAAGAATTTGTTCCAGCGATAATACCCGCGAGTATCCCTTGAACGAAGATGAAAACATATCCTGCTGGTAATCCGTTTACTCTTTGC
>CAZZJX010000256.1:0-2653 GCA_964654845.1 uncultured Dehalococcoidales bacterium | reverse complement strand
GTATAGAATGGGAGTCCCCCAGCGGAAGTTTGGATTTCGATGTCTTTCCAAGCGATACGGAAACGCTTGAAATAACGTACTTCAACCCCAACGACCGCATCGAGGGAGATTTTTCTGTGTTGGACGGCGACCTGACGGGGTGGTTCAAAGTGCACTTCTATGAAGAGTGGGAGCCAGAGGATTAGAGATTTTCATAGGTTAGGTTTATAAAGCAAGAAAGCCCCTGCTTCGGTGGGGGCTATTTTTGATGAGAGCTCGTCGGAACAGAAAGGCGGTGGCATTCCAACATTTCGGATCTTATCAGATTTAGCCCCCGTGAGCGATTTTGCCCCGAAGGTCGATAAAAACCTTGCCGAGGATTGCCCAGGAGCGATTTTCTCGGGCGGGGTGGTATTTGGGTAGCCCTCTTTTTTGCACAACGGATCTCTATCACCTATACTTTAGTGAAGCGGGGGTACTGATATGAAGAAAAAGAGAGTAGCACTCCTTCTGGTGTTATTTGTTGTTTGTTCGTATCCAGTGTTTTCTGACCAAGAGAACTGCATACCAACACAGGAATATTATTTAGGGTTAATAGACGGTAGGATGCATTCCCCTTGGGGATGGGGTTGGTTGGGCCTTGGGCTTACTGCTATGGGCGGTATAGTTCAAAGGATTGCATCCTACCAGAGTGGGTATTATTTTGCTAGCGAATATTATCTTCTTATTGGACCTGGAATCGGTACAGCGATTTCAATAGTCTTGCCATTAGCAATTAAACCGCAACCGAAGGTCATACCGGCTAATATATCAGAAGACCAGCTTAACTGTTATCTTGACGGGTATAAGAGGACCGCAAGGCCAAAGAATGTCACACGCGTATTAATAGGATGTGCTGCTGGTTGGGGATATTCGTTAATATTGCTGATGATGTTGGGATATTAATCCCATCGCAGATATGAACTGTTGTCGCCGTATTTGTATAAAGGGCCGCTGCCCCGAGGATTGCCTACAAGCGCATTTTTCACGTAGGGTAGAGTGCCAGCGCCCTCTGTAAAAAAGAATATTCAAATACTTGATCATCATATGATGCGGTTGCGGAAGATTGGTCTTCACCAACCTTGCACCCAAGTGCCTGTCGCAGCATTCCGGGTGAACACAGACATCGCCTGCGGCTATTTTACTCCGGTATATATAACAGATCTATGCCGGAAAAATCGTGCTCCACTTTCAGCTGATCAAGAATCTGGGAGATCTGGCCGCGATGATGGATCCCATGAACGAAAAGCTGGTTTAGGACAAAGTGAAGGGGAACTGTCTCCCGATCAGGATACCAGTCGAGCTTGACCGGCAATGCGAGATCACCCTCAGACAGCTTATCTACGAAATCGATTGTGGCTTGATTGGCATCGGAGAATGCGGCCATCAGGGTTTTGAGCCCTTCCGCGTTAAGTGGCCCATCTGGGAGTTTGGGATCAAGGCTCTCGGCAAGGGAATGTGCCGCCTGGGGAATGGAAGCACGTATCAAACCATGGAAATACAGTACCGCTCCTGTAATATGCCGGTACAGATCCATGATGCTGCCGCAAAACGTCTTGCCCGTCTCGTTCAGCAACTCGATGTCTATCGCTTTCAGGAGAGTGCCGACAGAATCATCTGCACGTTTGGAATATCGGGTATACATCCGGATGATCTCTTTCATTTTAAACTCCTTTACGCCCTTACCCTCAATTATATCGGATCGAGCCATGACTGCAAGGAGTCTGACGTCCACCAGTACGCTTTACGATTTGCTTGCTGGCCGGACTTATCGCCGTATCGAATGAATTTATGCCCAGCCGTTTGAACCAACTCTTGAGTAAATAGGTCATATCACGCATCTTGTCGGTACATACTAAGTTTAAAAGGAAGGCGGAAGTGGAGAAGGAGCAGGTAGGCCGGGGTGCGATTCTGGGCGCTCTGGTGGGAGACGCTGCCGGTGCCACGTTAGAGTTTTTACCTCAAACACCAATCCGGTCCCAGGTGAAACAGGCGATGGCGATGGTCGGCGGAGGATGTTGGCGCACCGCTCCAGGGCAGATTACCGACGACGGGGAAATGGCAATATGTCTGATGCATGCTCTGGCAGGTGAGGATTCCTTTTCCATCGAGCTGGTCGCCAAGAGCTACTTGCGTTGGTACCAGTCTATGCCCTTTGATATCGGCCGTACCACAAGTACCGGTCTCTCCGGAGGACTACGCCAACCCGAAAGGCCTATTCATCGAGGGATGTGGAAGGCAGCAGAACAATACAACCGGGGATCTAAGGCCAATGGAGCCTTGATGAGAATCGCTCCTCTCGGAGTCTGGGGATGGCGCCTCACAGAAGAGGATCTGGTTGAAGCTGCCTGCCAGGATAACCGTCTCACCCATCCCAATCTTACCTGCCAGCACTCTTCCGCCGTTTACTGCCTGGCTATTCGACACTTGATGCACCATCCTCAAGACGCTGACGGTGCCTTTAAAACTGCCAAGGAGTGGGCAAGGACGCTCGGAAACAGAGATGTCCAAGAGTGGCTCTCTCTGGCAGAGCGAAACGAGGATGTCGGCTACGCACCAAGCATAGGATTCGTTAAATATGGCTTCGTTCACGCCTTTCGCCATCTGAAGAATAAAACCTCCTATATAAATGCAA
>CAZZJX010000255.1:0-2672 GCA_964654845.1 uncultured Dehalococcoidales bacterium | reverse complement strand
AAAAAGCCATTCAAGAAGTGTTATTTTGAAGCGGTTGATAGGGGTGGCCGGCCTAGCCCTTGTCCTTATAGGCGTGAGCTTGCTGCTCTATTGCTGGCATCTTTCGTCCCAGATCGAAAAGCGATTTTCGGGTCGGCGATGGAGTATCCCCTCGAGGGTTTTCTCTGACACCACAATACTCTATCCCGGACAGAACATAGACCGCGCATTTTTTCATGACAAACTGAACCGCCTCGGCTACTGGGGAGTCCCCAATGAGCCAAAGCGCAAGGGCGAGATACGCACCTCGGCATCTTTAGTGGAACTGTTTTTGCGCGACCTTGAGGTGCCTTCTCGAAGTAGGGAGGGGTTTGCTGTGCAGGTCAGGTTCCAGGAGAACCGCATAGAATCGATCGTACATCTAAATACGGGAGAGCCGATACCGATTCTGGAGATGGAGCCCGAGGAGGTGGCGCTGTTTTTTGGCTCAGAGCGGGAACGACGACAGCTCATTTCCATTGATCAGGTGCCTCGGGACGTCATATACGCTGTATTGGCCGCAGAGGATAAGCGCTTTTACGAACACCAGGGCCTGGACCCGTGGGGAATACTCAGGGCCCTTTACATCAACCTGCATCAAGCCGCGATACGCCAAGGCGGATCCACCATTACCCAGCAATTGGCGAAAAACTATTTCTTGAGCCCAGATAGAACACTATCCCGCAAACTCAAAGAACTTTTCATGTCCATCACCATGGAGTTCATGTACGAAAAGAACGAAATACTGGAGATTTATCTGAACGAAATCTATCTAGGTCAGAAGGGAACAGCTGCCATCAACGGTCTCGGCGAAGCATCCTATTTCTACTTCGGTAAACCTGTGAGCGAGCTTTCTTTGATCGAGGGCGCTACCATAGCCAGCTTGATTAAGGGCCCTAATTATTATTCTCCCTATGTTGACAAGAAGCGCTGCCAAGATCGGAGAAACATGGTGCTAAATACCATGTACAAAGATGGGTGGATTTCCGGTGAAGAACTCCAGACAGCTTTGCTTGCACCGGTAAATACAATAGGTTTTAAGGATTACGGCAAAAAGGCCCCCTATTTCATAGACTACCTCTCCAAGCAGCTTACAACGCTTTACTCGCCCGAATCTTTGTCCAGTCTCGGACTTTCCATATACACCACATTGGACACTCAGGTTCAAATGGCAGCCGAGAGGGCGCTCAGAACGGGTTTAGAACGTTTGGAAAAATCGGATCCCTCCCTAAATCGCTCAGACCATGAGAAGAAACTACAAGGCGCTATCATCGTGATGCAACCAAAGACAGGCTATGTCTTGGCCATGGTGGGGGGGCGCAATTACAGCGTGAGCCAGTTTAATCGAATTACCCAGGCCCGACGGCAACCAGGAAGCGCATTCAAGCCTTTCGTGTACCTTAGTGCACTGGATGAATTCACCCCGGCTTCCATGTTGTCCAATGAACCCAGATCCTATGAGGTAAATGGAGAGCTATGGCAACCGCAAAACTATGCGCCAATTGCGGAAGATCGGGTAAGTCTGAGAGATGCCTTAGCAAAATCGATCAACCTGGCAACGGTTGATCTGGCTATGCAGATTGGTCTAGATCGTATACTCAGCACAACAACCTCATTTCGCTTTTCAACGCCTTTCGAGCCTTACCCATCTCTTTCATTGGGCGCCTTTGATGTGATACCTTTGGAATTGGCACTTGCTTACAGTCCCTTTGCTGCTAGTGGCGTGCTACCATATCCGTTGTCCTTGAAAGAGGTCTTGGACGAAAATGGAGAAATTCTGGAACGAAGGCATATGACTATTGAACGTGTGATTTCCCCTGAGAAAGCCTTTATCATGAGTTCTATGCTGCGTAGCGTGGTAGACGAAGGAACTGCCCGGTCGCTGAAAGGAATGGGCATTGCTTTTCCGGCAGCGGGTAAGACCGGCACAACCAATGATTTTAGAGACGGGTGGTTTGTGGGATATACCCCGGATATTTTGGCACTGGTATGGGTAGGCTTTGATGACGGGGATTCCATTCACCTCACGGGCTCGTCCTCCGCCTTGCCCATTTGGGCCGATCTCATTGATGCTATACCCCATTATGTGTCAGGTGACTGGTTTAAAATGCCACCAGGCGTGGTAAAACGCATTATTTGCTCCGAGAGCGGACAACTGGCCGTTAAAAATGGCTGTCCAAAACCATTAGAGGAGGTTTTTTTAGCTAACAATGTCCCTAAAAGTTATTGTCCACTTCATCCGCGCGTGGATCGATTCAAACGGATTATCAAGCGGGTTAAAGATCTCTTCAAAGACTCTTAAATTGTTACTATTGCTTTCCGTGGGTGGACTGGTCGTGGCCGTCTCAGGCTGTGCCACGATCCTTTCAGCTCCTGAAGAGCATAGTCCCCGTGCCCTGGCTTCTTTGCAATTGACAGAGCAAGGAAGAATACTCCTGGAGAGTGGTGATCCCGACAATGCCATAAGCATATTTGAGCGGGCCATCAACATCAATCCAACCAACGGCCAAAACTATTATTACCTGTCAGAGGCATGGCTTTTGAAAGGAGACACTATCCAGGCAAAGGAATTCAATCAGCTGGCGGAGATCCATCTAGAAGACGATCACGAGTGGATGCGGCGAGTACTTCAACAAAGGGAACGGATCGAAGAA
>CAZZJX010000254.1:0-2690 GCA_964654845.1 uncultured Dehalococcoidales bacterium | reverse complement strand
CCTCCACGGTGAAGCGGTGGCTATTGGCATGATGGGAGCGGCGATGCTCAGCGAGCGACTTGGGCTTATCTCAAAGGATGTCGTGGAACAGCAGAGCGATTTGCTCCTGAAGTTTGGCCTGCCAACCACCTGCCCCGGCATCGATAAGGACGGGGTATTGAGGGCGATGGAACTGGATAAGAAGGTGAAGGAAAAGGCGGTTAGGTGGGTGCTTCTCCAGGGGATTGGCGAAACCGTATTGCGAGATGATGTGCCATTGAAGGAAGTGGTCAGTGTGCTTGAGGAGCTGATGGAAGATTGAGGAAGTCTAGTTTCCGTATTAGGGCTAGGCTGCGCCTTATCAGGCTACGGATTTCCGCCCGAGCTTTACGTATTCCAGAATTGACCCCGGGTATAATTCTGGTTATTCTGGTGGGACTTGCCTCTGGGATGGGTGCGGTCATCTTCAAGTGGATGATCGCCTGGTTTCAGAGGGGTTTCTTCGAAGGCGGAGAGGCAGCCTTAAGCTTTCTCGGTCGGTATTACGTCGTCCTGATACCTGCAGTGGGCGGGCTTCTGGTAGGGCTGCTCGTTTACTTCCTGGCCCGTGAGGCCAAAGGCCATGGCGTCCCTGAAGTGATGATAGCGGTCAACGCCAGGGGCGGGCGGATGAAGCGTTGGGGGTCTGTGGTCCAAACATTAGCTTCATCTATCTGCATTGGCAGTGGCGGCTCCGTGGGCCTGCACGGGCCTGTCGTCCACATTGGCTCCGCCATCGGCTCTGCTTTGGGGCAGTGGCTTAGGCTACCTGAAGACTGGCGCAAGCTACTCGTCGCCTGTGGCGCTGCCGGAGGGATTGCAGCTACCTTTAATGCCCCCATTGCTGGAATCTTCTTTGCCCTGGAGTTGATCCTGCGCCGATTTTCGGCTCGTAACTTTATATTGGTCGGGCTTAGTTCCATTGGAGCGTCCTATATCGCCCGTGTCTTCTTTGGGAGTACTCCTACCTTCTCCCATGTGCCCGAGTACACATGGTTCAGTGGCTGGGAGATACTGTTCTACATCGTTCTTGGAGTTATCGCTGCCTTTGTAGCCTCAGGATTCGTTAAAGTACTGTATAAGTGTGAGGACCTTTTTAATAGCTGGCGGTTCCCTAATTATCTAAAGCCCGCTGTGGGTGGAATCACCATCGGTGCAATTGGGTTGTTCTATCCCTATCTCTTTGGCGTTGGATATGAGGGAGCGGAGTTGGCTATCCTGGGCGTCTTTGGGGCTGGCATGCTAATCACCATGTGCCTCCTCAAGATATTAGCCACCTCCATAACCCTGGGGAGCGGTGGCCGCGGCGGCATCTTTGCCCCTTCTCTATTCATAGGAGCGATGCTAGGTGGAGCTTTCGGGTTGGGGATTCACGCCATATTTCCTACAATAGCTCCTGAACCGGGAGCCTATAGCCTGGTAGGTATGGGGGCGGTGTTCGCCGCCGCCTCTTATGCTCCGATCACCGCAGTCCTAATCCTTTTTGAGGTGACCCGTGACTACTTGATCATATTGCCTTTGATAACTGCAGTTGTTACTAGCACCTTTATTGCTCACCGCATCAGCAGGGACTCTATCTACACTACGAAGGTGCGGCGACAGGGTGTTGAGATTATGGAGGGAGAGCTTGACCCACTGCGGTACGTTACTGTTGGAGGAACGATGACACGTGACTTCCCCACTGTTTCACCTGAGATGCCGATCACCGAATTGCTCCACGAGATAGAGAGGACAGGACATCACGGTTTTCCTGTTGTAGATGAGGAGGGCCGCCTGTATGGCGTGGTTACTTTGAGCGATGTGGAGCAAGCCATAAAAGACGAGGCAAGTAGCACTGCTGATCTGAAGGTGCGTGACATTGCCACTAGAAAGCCAGTAACCGCTTACCCAGATGAGAACGTACGTGCCGTCTTGAGCAGGTTTTCGACAATGGACGTAGGAAGGATCCCGGTGGTTTCAAGAGATGACCCGTCTCAGTTATTAGGTTGTTTAAGAAGGCATGATATCATAAGAGCCTACACCAAAGCTGTAATGTCGAGGAGGGACGATGACCTGTGACAAACTTGCCGAATTTGAGCCGATTTTCTATCCGAAATCAGTAGCGGTGATTGGTGCCTCAGCCAATGAGTTTAAATTTAGCGGCCGTTATCTAAAGACGCTACTGGATTTTGGATTTAAGGGTAAGGTATACCCCGTTAACCCGCGAGAGACGGAGGTCGCCGGACTGAAGGCATACCCCACCGTGCTGGATATTCCCGAATCTATCGATTTTGCTATGATCACCGTTCCTGCCAAGATTGTCCCTAGCGTCCTTGAGGATTGCCTGGCGAAAGGGGTGAAAGCAGTGGAGATCTTCACTGACGGCTACAGTGAAACGGATGAGGAGGGGCGCATAGTGGAGGAAGAGCTAGTCAGGATCAGGAAGAGCGGCGTGAGGGGAAAGGGTGGATCGGGAGTGGGTTTCAATAGGAATGCCGATCTCCATTGCCTTTATCCTTGATGATAGTATCTCAGCGAATTCCCTTGTGTTTGTAAAGGTCAGGACCGAGGTCTTTTCTGAGAGCAGCTGTCCTATCCGGTTAAGCCTTGCTGCAATATCCGGAGAGACCCATACCTTTGATGCCACGCTGAAGTCTGGCTTGGTTGGGGAGGGTGAGTCTACAACAACATCA
>CAZZJX010000253.1:0-2692 GCA_964654845.1 uncultured Dehalococcoidales bacterium | reverse complement strand
TTTCAAATCTCTTAAAAAGCACGTTATTCACCTCGAAGATGTAGACCAACTCATTGAGCCATGCCACCAGAAGGTCCTCCCGGTTCTCCGCAGTGGCCTCGGCCTCATAGCACACGGCGTCTGCCACATTTTCAAGATCGGCCATCAGGCTGAAAAGGGCGTATGCAGCATTGGCAAAGGCCTCACTAAGGCTGGCCCCGTAGGCAGCAATACCAATGTCAGCCGTATGGTCGATAACCTCGAACCTCTTCTCCATATTTGGCGAATATTATACTAGAATGCCGACCCAAACTAAAGAGAATTGCCTTGACAACCCAGCGTCTCTCTCCGATAATTAATTTTGATATAGCAGGAGGTAGCATGTGGCTAGATTCTCCATTTTCCCCAAGAATGAGAGGTTCTTTGACCTTTTCGAGGAAAGCGCCCGCAATTTTGTAACGGCCGCCGGCCTCCTCAACGAGCTTATGGATAAATGCGAGGACGTGGAGGAAATGGTAAGGCAGATTACGGAATTGGAGCACCACGGGGATACTATCACCCACCTTATAATGGCGGAATTACACGGCACCTTTGTCACTCCCATCGACCGTGAGGACATCGCCCAGCTTGCCCAACGTATGGACGATGTGATGGACTCCATCGACGCGGCCGCGATGCGTATGATGCTCTATGATATTACCAAACCTACGAAGAGGGCAAAGGAGCTAGCCGACATCCTGGTCAGGGTAACCTCTGAGACTAGCAAAGCAATACCCCGATTGCGCCGCAGCAGCGAGCTGAGCCATATGAGAGAGCACTGCATCGAGATAAACCGGCTGGAGAACGAGGCTGACGATGTAAGGCGCTCCGCCCTGGCAGAGCTTTTCCGCGATCGGGTGGAACTGGCTGAAGTGATCAAATGGCGGGAGATCTATGAACACATGGAGAACGCCGTCGACAGATGCGAGGATATCGCCGATATCCTCGAAGGGGTAATGATCAAGCGTGCCTGAGCCTACCCTGTTTGTTTTTGTCATTGTTCTTGCCGTCGGCTTTGCAGTTATAAATGGCTTCAACGACGCCGCTAATGCTATTGCCACCGTAGTAAGCACCCGGGTCCTCTCCCCCACCCGTGCTGTAGTCATGGCCGCAATTCTGAACTTCGCCGGGGCGGCCACCGGCCTCGCTGTAGCCATAACTATCGGCAAAGGCATCGTCGACCCAAATGTACTCAGTTACGAAGTCATGCTTGCCGCTCTAGTAGCAGTGATTGTCTGGGGTCTCATTGCAACATACCTCGGCCTGCCGGTAAGCATAAGCCATAGCTTTATCGCCGGGCTCATTGGAGCTGGTATTGCCACAGCGGGGACTACCAGCATTATTATATGGGGCGGTTTTGGAAGGGTACTCTCAGCGGTGGCTGCTGCCCCAGCGCTCGGCTTCGCTGGCGGGCTATTGGTGATGACCTCCTTGATGTGGATATTGCGCCGCACTGCACCGCTGAAGGTTGAAGGTACCTTCAGCAGGCTGCAAATCCTCTCCGCCGCCTTTATGGCTTATAGCCATGGCAAGAACGATGGCCAGATGCCCATAGGCATAATGGCTATGGCACTAATGATCCACACTGGTGGCGAGTTTCATGTCCCTTTCTGGGTGATAGCCCTTTCGGCATCCGCCATCTCCCTGGGCACCGCCAGTGGTGGCTGGCGTGTGATCAGGACAGTGGGTATGAAAATCACCGCCCTCCGCCCTGTTCATGGCTTTGCCGCCACAGGCTCGGCTGCCGTGGTGGTCGAGGTCGCCTCAGCCCTGGGCATCCCGGTGAGCACCACCCACTGCATAAGTTCGGCGATAATGGGTGTGGGAACCACAAAACGCCTATCCGCGGTGCGCTGGGGTATCGCCGGGAATATCGTGCTCGCCTGGATCTTGACCTTCCCCATATGTGGCGTCATCGGCTGGCTGGTAGCTTCGCTTTTCCATCTCCTATCCTGAGAGCTTTTCAAATAGAGATGAGAATGCAAAAAGGGGAGTAAACTCTTTGCTTCGATAATACTGAGGACAGCATTGAGGAATAAAAGCTCTGTTTACTGGTTTTCCAAGACCTCTTTTAGCACCATGAACTCTTTGAATCGGTCGACGGCATATTGACAAGCGTCAAAGGCCTCCTGACGATGAGGAGCGGCAATGGCAACGACAGCTATGGTCTCCCCGACCTCGATCCTGCCTACCCTGTGACAAATGGACACATCCTCAAGCTGCCACCTGGTACGGATCTCCTCACCAACATCCCGAAGTTGCTGCTCCGACATTTTCTTGTCGCTGTTACATTCGGCGTAAAGAACCCTGTTGCCGCCAGAAGTATGGCCCCTCAGTGACCCGATAAAGGTCACGGTGGCACCGTTAGTATCTCGTTTAACTCGATTTATGACAAGTTCGGCAAGGATGGGATTTTCAGTTGCCTCAAACATGATCTCCATCTGGTGCAGCCTCTTCGACAGGCTTGTTAAAAAGCTCCTCTAGATCCTGACCCTCTATAGTCTCATTGGCTATCAACGCCTCCGCTAACTGCACTAGCTTCGCCCTGTTCTGGGTGAGGATCTCCTTGGCAACAACATAGGCATGCTGAATGAGCCCCTGAACCTCATCATCGATCTCCTCGGCAGTCTTCTCACTGTAGTCCTTCTGTTCCGATATCTCGCGGCCCAGGAAG
>CAZZJX010000252.1:0-2692 GCA_964654845.1 uncultured Dehalococcoidales bacterium | reverse complement strand
TGACTATAGCCAGGAGACGGTGTGCTCCGGTGACCCTGTTGGTATCGCCCAGCACTGGCAATCGCTGGGAGCAAAGAGGCTCCATATCGTTGACCTCGACGGTGCGGCGAAGGGCGAGCTGTGCCATGCTGCGCTCGTCGAGGAGATGGTACACTCGGTTGAGATCCCCCTCCAGTTCGGCGGTGGGCTAAGGCAGCTGGAGATAGTGGAACAGGTGCTCCAGTTCGGCGTGTGTCGGGCAATCCTGGGCACAGCGGCGATGGAAGATGTAGCCTTGATCGAGGAGGCTTGTAATAGATTTGGCGATAAAGTCATCGTGAGCATCGATGCCAGAGGAGGCTATATCGCCACCCGTGGCTGGCGTGAGAGTACCGGGGTAACAGCCGTAGAACTATTGGAGAGGATGACAGACCTTGGGGTTAAGCGCTTCATCTATACCGATATCGCCCGCGATGGCACGCTGACCGAGCCCAGTTTCGGCGCCATCTCCGGGTTGGTTGAGAAGACCACTCTGCCTATCATCGCCGCAGGAGGCATATCCTCCGTCGAGCATATCAGGAGACTCAGCGAGATGGGTGTGGAGGGGGTGATAGTGGGCAGGGCGCTGTACACCGGTGACATAGACCTTGTCGAGGCGCTGGCATGCACCCGGCCCTGAGCGTCGTTCTCAGCATTGTCGCTGCCTTTCGGAAGTGAGGGGCGCGTCGCAGGGTTGAGAGCCGCCAGCGAGGGCGGTGTGCACAAGGTAGTCTGCCATGGGGCAGGCTTTGAGCGGGATCGGCGATGGCCGGGCAGCATAGTGGACCAGAGTTGAAGCGGGCCATCCGACTACGGGAGATTGGGACAAAGATTGGACTCAGAAAGCAGCTTAGCGCGTAAACTGGTCAAGAGGATAAGGTTACCCAGGATTTTCTTCGGTTGGTGGACCGTCCTGGCCGGTGGCATTCTCGCTCTGTGGGGCTACGGCTACCAGGCCTACGGCATCTCCGCACTGTTCAAACCCATATCTGAAGAACTTGGCTTCAGCCGGGCGGGAACCTCTGTCGCCGCGAGCATTGGCAGGTTCGAAGGTGGGTTTGAGGCGCCAATCGTCGGATGGGTCACCGACAGATTCGGTCCGCGGTGGGTGGTCTTCGGCGGCACCTTCATCATCGGCCTGGCCCTCATCCTGATGTACTTCGTCAACTCGCTGTGGGCTTACTATCTCATCTGGGGGGCGCTGCTGGGGACGGGAGCCAATGTCGCCCTGAGCGTACCGGTAGACACAGCGATAGCGAACTGGTTCGTGCGGAAGAGGGGGACGGCTCTCAGCATCAAGTGGATGTTCTCCGGGCTTTCCGGGGTGGTGGCCCTGCCGCTCATCGCCTGGATGATAACGACCCAGGGCTGGCGGATGACCTGTGTGATCGGCGGGCTGGTGATGTTGGTTGTCGGTCTCCCTCTCGCCTGGTTCTGCCTCAGGCAACGGCGGCCGGAGTACTACGGGATGCTCCCTGATGGCGCCAAGACAGAGGGTGAAGCACTCGACGTGGACCAGCTCATAGAGAGAGGGGTGGCCTACGCCGCTGAGGTGGACGAGGTGGAGTTCAGCGTCAAGCAGGCATTCAGGACTCGCGTCTACTGGCTGCTGGTGGCGATAAACGGCTGCCATGGTCTGGTGGGGGGAGCGATAAACATCCACACCATACCCTTTCTCACCGACCTGGGGATCGACCCGCTCGCGGCTGCCGGCATGATGGTGGTAATGATATCGGCCAGCATACCGGCGCGGGTCTTCGGGGGGATCGTCGCCGACCGTGTGAAGACAGGCCGCCTGCGGTTTATCATGTGGGGAGCGTACCTTCTCCAGTTGGTCGGCATTGGCCTCTTTTTGATGGAGCCGACGCTGGCCATGATTTACGTCTGGTATATACTCTATGGCGTTGGCATAGGAGCGGCGTACGTGATGAACCCCCTGATAAGGGCGCGGTACTTCGGGCGGAAGGCGTTCGGCTCGATTCACGGAATCACGGCGCTCATCCTCACTCCCTTCGGGGTAGTGGCCCCCGTCTATGCCGGGTGGGTCTATGACACCACCGGCAGCTATATGTCCGCCTTCACCCTCTTTGCCGGGCTCCTTGCCTTAGCCATAGTTCTCATAACCTTCGCTGCACCTCCCAAACCACCGGCCGTCATCGGCGATATCCGCAAGATCGTGTGAGAATCAGTAACTCGATAGTCGGGTAAAAAGACCGGGGCGCTGGCGGGTAAGCTTGCCCTGAAAAGAGACGGCTGGTAATCTATTTGCCCGTGTTGTAGACTTTCGAAAGAAGGGTAACTGTGTTGATAAGAAAAACGCTGGAGGTTGTGTGCCATGCTTAAATTTGATGAACGGGGGCTCATCCCGGCGATCATTCAGGACGCTGAAAACGGCGACGTGCTCATGCTGGGTTATATGAACGAGGAATCGATAAAGCGGACGCTGGAGAGCGGCCAGGTCTGGTTCTGGAGTCGCTCTCGCCAGGAGCTTTGGCACAAGGGGGCGACCTCGGGAAACTACCTCAACCTTCGCGCCATCTTCAAGGACTGCGATGTGGATACCCTTTTGCTTCAGGTGGATGCCACCGGTCCGGTGTGTCACACCGGGAACAGGAGTTGCTTCTTTCGCAGGCTGGAGGACGGCGAGGAAGCATAAATCCTCCCTCCCTTGAGG
>CAZZJX010000251.1:0-2698 GCA_964654845.1 uncultured Dehalococcoidales bacterium | reverse complement strand
AATAGGGGCAAAGGCGCAGCTATCCAGACTATACTGGCGGAAGCAAAGAAGAAGAACCCCGATGTCCTGGTCTTGTTGGATGCCGATGCCCAGCATGACCCCAACGAGATTCCTGTTCTCATCAAACCCATTTCGGAGGGTTTTGACCTGGTCATCGGCTCCCGGGAAGCACAGGAAGGCAAGACTCCCCGCTACCGTCGCATCGGCAAAGAGGTCATTTTCCGCTCCAGCCGTCTTGCCTCCAGGACCAACGTCTACGATTCCGAATCGGGCTTTCGGGCCCTTTCGCCAAAGGCAATAAACGAGCTGGATTTGAAGGCGAACGGCTTCGCCGTAGAGTCAGAGATGATAACCCTGGCCGCCGATAAGAACCTCAAGATAACCGAGGTGCCCATCTCAAACATATATACCAAAGATGGCTCGACTCTTCACCCCATAAGACATGGCATAGACGTGCTCAGCCGCATAATAGTCATGATTTCTGAGAGGAGGCCCCTGTTCGTCTTCGGAGTGGCCGGTGGTATCCTGCTGGTGATTGGACTCATTTTCGGGTTCAGGGTGATTAATGTAGCCAATACGACAGGCAGCCTGGCCATAGGCAGCGCCGTTTTGACCGCCCTGTTCATCATCGCCGGTATACTAAGCGTTTTCACCGGCATAATCCTGAACGCCCTAGCCAGGCGGAAATAAGCCCGCCGCTGCCTTCTCCTTCGGCGTCGCTGCCTCCCTCCTCGTCATTGCGAGACACATAGTGTCGAAGCAATCTCGCCGAGTGATATGAGATTGCCGCGTCGCCCTGCAACGACAGGGCTCCTCGCAAAGACAAAGTGGGTGTCATTGCGAGACAGGCAGTGTCGAAGCAATCTCATGGTCATTGCCTCATCCATATCGAGTTATCTATAATGTAAATGTTCAATATCATCATTAAGGGCACCAGACATGTAGACGTGGCCGCTGCCTGAGGAAAAGCGATGGACAAGGGGATTCTAGAAAAAGTACTAGCTGGTCTTTCGGACAAGAACATTAGATTTGGCGAGTTAAGAAGACTGGTTTTGAGTCTGAGTTTTGATGAGCGAATCAAAGGAGACCATCACATTTATAGCAAGGCCGGGGTTCCCGAAATCCTGAACTTGCAGCCTTTGAGAGACGGAATGGCCAAGGCGTACCAGGTTAAACAAATAAGGAGTATAATTCTGAAATACAAGCTTGGTAAGGAGATTGGAGATGTATAAGTATGAGGTCGTTGTCTATTGGAGTGAAGAAGATGCCGCGTATGTAGCTGAGGTTCCCGAACTGCCCGGATGTATAGCGGATGGAGCGACCTATGAGGAAGCCTTAAAGAATACTCAGGTGGTCATCGGCGAGTGGATAGATACCGCAAGGTCATGTGGACGGGAAATCCCGACCCCCAGGGGGAGGCTTATGTATGCGTAGCAAACGCCTTAGCCAGGCGAAAATAGACCCGGCGCTGCGTTCTTCTTTTGTCGCCCAAAGTCGCCTACCATCTCTCCTGTCGCCAGGCATGCTCCTAGCCTTGACTTGTAGTGCGACCTTTTGAGGTCGTGCCCCTTTCTGTCATTGCCAGCCGGCTCTTCCTCGTCATTGCGAGGCACATGGTGTCGGATGAATCTCTTGGAGCTATATGAGATTGCCACGTCGCCCTGCAATAACAGGGCTCCTCGCAATGACAGAGTCGGTGTCATCGTGAGACACGCAATGCCGAAGCAATCTCGCAAAACGAAGAGCCACGAGCCAAAGCGGCGGGCAAAAGCACTTTAATCGTTTACCTGACTAGACTTTCAGGTCCAGGGCGAAAATAACCGCCCTGGCAACATCAGCCATCTTCTGGCGTGACAGCACTGCAATTCGGCCGGTCAGCCTGGCTTTGGGAATGGTCAGGATGTCATCCAGGTTTACCACGCACTGCTGAGGCATCCCATCCTCTTTACCAAGTGGCACCTCGATCGGGATGTTACGAGCGATACGTGCGACTATACCAATAGTAATCGAGGTTCTCACTCTGTATGCGGCATCCCTCGACAGCAAGACCACAGGCCGCCTGCCGATAGGTGGTGGTAGTTCAGTCCACCACACCTCACCACGGCGCACTTACCACGACTCCTCGGGCAAAATCTCAGCAGCCAGAGCTATCTGGGCCTCTCCCAACTTCGATTCCTCGGGCAACCTCTCATACCCCTGCTGTTATAACTGGTCTAGCTCTTCTAATTCCACTTGCTCCAGGTAACGCTGACAGGCTTTGCGAATCAACTCTGCCCTGGCTTTACATTGCCTCCTGGATATCTGGTCCAGTGCAATGAGCAACTCCTCATCAACCGGAACCTGTATTACCTTCTTGACCATCGAATTCCTCCACATTTCATTCCACAGTCACTATAGCTCTCAACTTGTATAAGGTCAAATTCAAATAGGGATTGGGCTGTCAAGCGTCACGATGAAGGTTTCAACCTAAGCAGCGTAATGCCCCCATAAGCGTTGCTCCCTGTCTTCTATCACTGCGAGCTCTTCACTTCTTGTCATTGCGGGCGAAGCGTGGCAATCTTACTCCAGCCAATGCATGTAGGATCGGGGCTCGCTTTCCCCGGGTAAGCTGGGGGGCTGGGCTCTGACTGTGCCCCTTAGTTAGCTTATTATGGATACCATTAAGCGCTAATGACAGCAGGATTTCACCCTATCAGGG
>CAZZJX010000250.1:0-2707 GCA_964654845.1 uncultured Dehalococcoidales bacterium | reverse complement strand
GACTCCTCCAGAATGACAACGTGGATTGTAATGCCATATACGAGACACTACACTAACCGGTTACATCCCGCTTACGGAAGAGATAGAAGGCTAGCCCGATGAAAAACAGGCTATAGCCTGCAAGTATTACAAAAGCCAGCCACAACTCAGGCAACTGGTCGGAGAGGCCGTTACCACCCATACCCATGCTCATCCCTTGTGGGAGGTTGCTCTGTGCTGTGATCGCCCTGACATTAGCTGAGAGCAGGTAGTCAGGTATCCTGGCAATCCAGCCACCAGCAAGGCTCATAAACGCAGTAATGATGGATTCCAGAAAGAATATGCCTATGCCTAGAGCAATGCCTGGCATGGCCGAGCGTCCGACTACGGCGAGAAGGAATCCAAGTAGCGCATACGGCATCAATACGTAGAATGTGCGCCAGAACTGAAGGAACTGGTCCCAGAGGTATCCGCCAGTCATGAAGCTGAAATCAAAGGAATAGCCACCGATGGCTGTAGTGATCAAACTCATGAGGAAGCCAGTGGCCAACCCGATAACCATACCTATGAGAATCAGGATGCCGGCTGCCACCAACTTGGCACCAAGGAGTTTGAGGCGACTTTCACTGCAGATGAGCATAGTCCTCATGGTTCGCCAACTGTACTCAGTTCCCACAGAGCTAGCGACGAGGATCACGGCCAGGATGGTGCCAAGAGAGGACAATATGGACAAGGCAAAGGGAAGAGCTAGCGGAAGTCCCAGCAGATTCTGTATGGTCCCAATCTCTTCGGAACCATGGACAGGAATGGCAACCTTGGATACGGCGAGCAGCAACAGATAGAGGACAATCATAATGCCAACCAGCACAAACAACAGCACCCTGGTCATAAGGCGCTTCCGCAGCTTGAAGAGCTCCGCGTTGATCAGTCTAGTCACCGCTCTCACCACCTGTTAACTGCAGGAATACGCTCTCCAGGCTGACACCGTGGCTTACCAGTTCCGAGGGGAAGATACTGTGCTCAGCAAGGGCTGCACTCACCCGGGAGGCGCTCTCTTCCGGGGCATCCACAATCAGATGATCGTTCTCCCTCTTGACCGAGTTTATCCAGGGCAAGCCACTAAGAATGGCAGCGGCCCGCGCCGGGTCGTCCACCTTGATTTGAAGAGTCCGGCCTTGCGCCAACAGCTCGTGAACCGGGGCGCAGGCGAGCATGACACCCTCCTTGATTATCGCCACTCTATCGCACACCTGCTCAACCTCATGAAGCAGGTGACTGCACAGAAACAGGGCGCGACCTTCATGCGCCAGCCTTGGAATCAGATCGCGCACTTCCTTGGTCCCAGCAGGGTCGAGTCCGCTGGCAGGTTCATCCAGGACGATGAGTTCCGGGTCCCTTAGCAGAGTCGATGCAATCCCCAGCCTCTGCTTCATTCCCATGGAATAGTGGCTATACCTGTCCGCAGCACGATCCTGCAGGTTGACCCGCTCCAGCACCTCTGCTATCGTGGCCCTGGGAATGCCTCCAATGGCTCTGGCAAGTGCCTCCAGATTGTCCCGCCCGGACAAGTAAGGATAGAAGGCAGGTGCTTCAACCACCGCTCCTATGCGCCGGAGCGCAGCCCATTGGTTGTCCTCAAGCCTGCGACCAAACAGCTCGATGCTCCCACCGGAGGGAGCGATCAACCCCAGGATCATTCCGACTGTGGTGCTCTTGCCTGCGCCATTTGGCCCCAGGAAGCCGAAAACCTCGCCCCGGCGAACCTCTAAGCCGAGGTTCTTTACTGCTTCAAGCCGGCCGAAACGCTTGGTCAGACCGGTGGTACGCAGGACAATGTCGCTGCCTTCTCTCGAGCCAGGACGAATCTCTGTGGTTGCCTGATTGGTCATGCGCCACCTTTGTGCGGTCGCCTGCCAGCGATTCCGGGTGATTCTTACCGAGTATATTTGGGCAGCGAACCGCTTGCCATCGGAATATTTTATGGTAAACTCTACGAGAGGTCTATGTCAAGGAGATATACTCGTCCGGTACATTATTGATAGATAGAATAATGGCGATAAGCAGGATAATGGAGAATAAGAGTAACAATTCGAGGATAACCGAGCGTGAATTGTATTAACGTTATGTTAAGTTTTGAACAGGATACCTGACTTTTAACGATGGGGTGTGCTTTCTCCAGTTCTGTTTCATGTTCTCCACCTAATCCGTATTCATTATAGGAGCAGAACCAACCCTTAGCTACCTGTCCAGTTATTGGGGACCACCTCACACATCAGTGTCACCTGTCTATCTGAACTTACTTGCCGGCAAAACCAGCAGACTAGAGGCGAAGAATTTAGCGGGACACCGTGACTGCATCGCTTCACTCGCGGCAACACGCCAGTGTATTCAGTAGCGAAGCAATCTAAGCGATATTGGGTGACCCCATCCCCTTTATCCCCTTCCCCTTATTGAAGGGGAAGGGGAAAGACTATATCTGGGGGGCACCCCCAGACCCCCGCTTTTACGGGTTTCGGCCATCTTTGTCTACCTGATTTATCACCCTGCTAGATTCTTCGTTCCGCTGCGCTTCACCCAGAATGATAATGGTAGGTCTGAGGCTTAAGTTACTCTGGTACTGAGACCTGAATATAGGGGAAGGGGAGGTGAAGAGATAGCAGGGATTCTTTCGTTCTTTCCTTGAGATTCTGTGCCGCTGCCAGACAGCGGCCTTCCTATTCATTTTCAT
>CAZZJX010000249.1:0-2708 GCA_964654845.1 uncultured Dehalococcoidales bacterium | reverse complement strand
CCAGGCTTTGCTGTTCTCGTTGAATTCCCCCTTCCAGCGCCGGGCTACTTCCGAAAGCATCTCAGCTCCATAAATCACTGCCAAACGCCCCTGCAGC
Organism: uncultured Dehalococcoidales bacterium; assembly: GCA_964654845.1. GTDB lineage: Bacteria > Chloroflexota > Dehalococcoidia > E44-bin15 > E44-bin15 > DAOUVR01. The sequence goes on along the minus strand of CAZZJX010000249.1, from coordinate 2,611 downwards.
CTGGCTGCCAGTTGCTTGGCGGGATTGGAAGCGAGGGCCGTGGTTTCCACAAAGTCTCCGGACAGCTTGTTCAGGACATCCACCGCCTCCTGCAAAGCTACCGACTTGTCTGTAAGCAGACCGAGCTTCTGAAAGACACCTACCAGGGGAACGAAGCTGTGTGAGAAGGCAGCCCGGGGAGGGGCTTGGTAATCGATGATGAAAACAGGAATACCTTCCTTTTTGGCCAAATCCTTGAGCTTGCCGCCCGAGGTAATGGCCAGCTTTTTGGCTGCGGTTCCCAGCGATTTGGTGAACCCGGAGAGCGTTTCTTCCGTATTCCCTGAATAGCTTGACGCGATGACCAGGGTATTGTCATCAACAAACGCCGGCAGGCCATAGTCCCGGTGCACCCAGACAGGCGATTTGCTTTCAGGCAAGGCCAATCGGCGCGCCATATCGCCGCCGATAGCAGAGCCGCCCATCCCGAGGATAACGACGTTGGATATTCTGGTATGTAGGTGGGGGAGCTCAAATCGGTGCACCTTTTCCCAGGCCTTCTGGCACTGCTCGGGAAACGCGTGCAGGTGATCAAGCATTCCCAACTTGTCAAATTGCCGATAAGCGGAGACGTTATCTAAATCAACCATGGTTAGCCTCTCACATTTTTGTTGCCCATGTTCTCACGGGCCGAGCTATAGTCTCTGTTCAGAAGCATACCCGATTTAAGAGGTTCAGACAACTCTACGTTGACCGGCGTATTGACTGCACTGATGCCTGTAATGCCGTTCAAGCAGGAAAACGGGGCAGGAAACCACGATCTGAACGTATGTAGAATATGTAAGAGTGGGGGGAACTGTAAATTTAAGTTAATTTAGGTTAATTGTGAGTATGTTGACAATTTCTCTTGGGGGGGTCGATAATAATATAGATGTGGAATTGCATACTATGTTATCGATTCCTTAATGAGCTATGTTGACTTGTGGAGCTGCGGAAAGAAGTCGAGGGCTTTTCAGATTTCTGGCGACTAATATTGTGAGGGGAACAGCTGCGGTAATCTAATCAGTTTTATCCACAATCGATAGACAATAAAACGGAAGCATTTAATCACCCAAGCGGTGTAGACCTTCAAGAAGGTGAGAGAAAGTAGAATCTAGGAGGCAGTCACCTTGCCACGAATACCTTAATACAGTGGCAGCAAAAATAGACTGAATACATTGGTGAATAAGGGGGTGATAGCTTTCGGCAACAGAGAATTTACGTTAACCATGGCATCCCAGGCCTGAGGTCGACAGTTGAACTTCCTGCTGAATCTTGTGGTACGGCATGGAAGTAGGGAAATCGAGCAAATTACTCAAGAAAGGAGAACGAAAATAATGAAGAAAATACTTGCTATTGTTTTGGCGGTAGTCTTGGTAGCCACGATACTACCTTCAGCGGTGTTTGCCAAGAGTCCCAAAACCGAATTTGATCTGAATGGACCTCACTTCAACCTGAATCTCCTCGGTAAGAGAGATGGCTGGAACGATAAAGAGGTTTCGAATCCACAGAGACATACAATGTTCGTCCCCATGGATACATCTGGATACAACATTACACTTAACCTGCCCAACAAAGTGATCCGCCATGCCGTCGTAGAAGACAACGTACCTTCGCTACCTGGTTTTGGCATCTTCATGACTCAAACTGGTGCCGATGATTTCGCAGTTATCGACGGGACTGCTTTCGATGGTGACGCATGTGTGCTGGACATTGCTGCTGGCAAGTACAAAGTGGTTGTTGTGGCGAAAGGAAAGCCGACAAGCCAAAACGCTACAATTGACGGATGGGCACAAGTTCACAACACTACAGGTCTATACTACTATCTGAATCTTGGTGATGTCAGTGTTGGCAGGAAATGGGTAGACGCCACGGACCTGTTCTTCATTGATACTACCGAAGCGAATCTCGGGATAACGGGTTTCCCCATTGATCCAGGAACTGGAAACGACGGACTTGGAATGTGGATTTTTGATTACCTTAAAGCTTTGGAAGCATTGCCAGAGTATGATGAAACAGCCTACTTCTGGCAGTTCCAGAACAATGGGTCCAAACTAATCCAGGTACGCTTCTATCCCTACGACTTTGACTAACCCGAGTATCTCAACAAACCAGAAGAAGGGGCTGGGACATAATCTCAGCCCCTTCTTCTTTTTACTAATACGTGCCCTTTAACTATCGCTACGTGTCGGCTGTTTGACTAGCTTCGGCAATACCTGCTAGACTGCCGAAACATTTCAATATGAGTACGTCAAAGGAGGCGAAATGGCAGATCCAAGAGTCGAAACCGTAGCTAAGATTCTGGTCGATTATTCTGTAGAGGTGCGACCGAAACAGCTGGTGCGGATCGCCGGTGGCCCTCAGGGTGCACCGTTGATTCTGGCTGTTTATCAGAAGGTCCTGGAGCGCGGTGCTCACGCTTTCCTCCACGTTGAACCGGAAGAGGCGGAAGAGCTTTTCTATGCCTATGCCAGCGACGTGCAGCTTGATTACGTCACGCCGTTCATGAAGGACATGATTGAGCAAATCGACGCAAGTATCGGAGTCTGGACGGACGTGAACACCAAGCAGCTCACCAGTGCTGACCCTGCCA
>CAZZJX010000248.1:0-2736 GCA_964654845.1 uncultured Dehalococcoidales bacterium | reverse complement strand
CAACTGATGTAGTCGACGCCTATGCCATGAAGGTAGCGGATTGACTGCGGCTCGCCAGCATGCTCGCCGCAGACTCCAATCTCTATATCTTTCTTAACTCGCCGTGCCCAGAATATTGCCGTTTCCATAAGCCGGCCAACGCCTTTTACGTCCAACACTTCAAAAGGATTGTCCTGTAATATACCCAGTTGGAGATAAGTGGAAAGGAATTTTTTCTCAGCGTCTTCCCGACTGAAAGAGTAGACTGCTTGGGTCAGGTCGTTAGTTCCGAATGAAAAGAAGTCCACTTCTGTGGCTAAGTGCCCAGCCCGCATACAGGCTCGCACTGTCTCCATCATAACGCCAATCTTCATGTTAGAACCCTTAAGCAAGCTTTTAACCGTCAGGACCTCCTGAGCAGTGATAACTTGCGGTATCATGATAGAAACATCAGCGGCTACTTCAGTTCTAGCTCGCTCAATCGCTTCGATTTGCATCTTGTATATTTCTGGGTTAGTTACAGCTAGTCTCACTCCTCTGTGACCCAGCATGGGATTCGTTTCCCTGAGTTCAGCAATTCTTTGTCTGACATGAGATTCGATTACCTCCTGTTCCGAGGGCAAGAACTCATGCAAAGGCAGGTCGAGAAGCCTTATGATGATAGGTAAACCCTTCAATTCTCTAAATAGTGCGATAAAGTCTCTTGTCTGTAGCTCACGGAGATGCTCAATGGCTTCCGCTTGCCTTGCCGCGTTTTCGGCAAGTATGAACTGCCTGATGACCGAGAGGCGCTCAGGAGCATTGAACATACGTTCTGTACGGCAGAGCCCGATTCCTTCGGCCCCAAACGTAACCGCGTGAGCAATTGCCTCGGGTGTATCAGCATTGGCTCGTACGCCTAGCCGTTTGAAACCGTCAGCCCATCCCATGAGCTCCGTAAGCTCAGGACTAATGCTCACATCTTCAACTGGCAAAAGCCCAAGATAGAGACTACCAGCGGTGCCGTCGATAGTGATCGCGTCACCCTCTTTGATCACTTGACCATTGACTACAAACTGCCTCGTCACGAGGTCTATATTGATATCCTCAGCCCCACAGATACAGGGCTTACCCATCGCTCTTGTCACTATTGCAGCATGGGAAGTAAGGCCACCTTTTTGAGTCAATACACCATCGGCAACAGCTATCCCTTGAATGTCATCGGGGTTAGTCTCAGGACGTACTAGAATTACCTTAACACCTTTCTTTGACTGAGCAATCGCTTCTATTGCATCGAAGACCGCCCTACCACCAGCGGCTCCGGGTGCCGCATTAAGTCCTTTCGCCAAAGGGTGGTATACTTCAGGCGTTTTGAGTTGCTTATGTAGCAGCCCCTGGATATCACTAGCGGTTACCCGCATGATAGCCTCTTCACGAGTAATTAGGTTCTCAGCTACCATGTCAACTGAAATCTTAACTGCAGCGTGACCGCTCCGTTTGCCCGTCCTGGTCTGCAGTATGTAGAGTTTTCCTGATTCTACTGTAAATTCGATATCCTGCATATCACAGAAGTGACTTTCTAACTTGTTAGCGACCTTCTCAAGCTCGGCATATACTTCAGGCATTGTTGACTTTAATGTGGATATTGGCTTTGGTGTTCGCACCCCGGAAACAAGTTCCTCACCTTGAGCTTTAACTATATATTCGCCGAAAATACCCTTTTTACCGGTGCTGGGATTTCGACTAAAGACTACTCCTGTCCCTGATCTTTCCTCCCGGTTGCCATAGACCATCGACTGAACGATAGCAGCAGTGCCAATTGTTGGGGGAATCTTATTAATGCGCCTATACTCTACTGCACGCAAATTGTCCCAGGATTCAAAGATACGCTTGATAGCGCTATTGATCTGGCCTATATCACCAATATTGAGAATGGTATCCATCATTCCGGGCATTGAGACCGGACCTGAAGAACGTACTGATACTTCAAATCCCTCTCCCAGTTTTCGGCCCGTCTCAGTCTCAAGCGAAGTAAGAGCTTCCTTTATATCTTCATCGGGAAGAAGGCCGGTTTCACGCCACTTCTTATATGCGTCAATAGATATGACAAAACCGGGCGGGACCGAAAGCCCTAGCTGGGTCATCGAAACTAGATTAGCTCCCTTATTTCCCAGCTGATATTTGTCCTTGAAGTCCCCCCTTAACGAGTGTACGTAACTCATATCGCACAGCTCCCTTTTTCCGCCGCATTACTTACAGACTCCTCCTCGGCGACATACGCATTCTCGACATACTGAAATACCATGCGCTGCGCATTATAAAACGAACCATTCAGAGCGATGACAGAGCGCCTGACTTTGGCAAATTCAATTGGCCGCGTGTAATACATCGGCAGAATTACGCGTTCAAGCTTATCGTAGAGAGAGGCTGTCTCTTCTGCTGGATTGCTCTCTGCCTCCCAGCTATCGCCAATAGCCCAGCCGGTTACACCTTCCACATTGCCCTCTATCCACCAGCCATCGAGAATACTCAGGCTGGGCACTCCGTTCAGAGCGGCTTTCATGCCACTGGTGCCTGATGCCTCCGCTGGTTTCTCTGGAGTATTCAACCACAAATCTACGCCGGCACACAGATGCTTGCCCAGCGCCATATCATATTCTTCCAAATAGACTACCTGCACGGTGTCACGCAAAGCTTTTGCTGCCTGAAATATAGCCTGTATTATAGCTTTGCCTCCTCCGTCCCAGGGATGTGACTTACCTCCGTAGATGACCTGAA
>CAZZJX010000247.1:0-2765 GCA_964654845.1 uncultured Dehalococcoidales bacterium | reverse complement strand
CTGGTGGTAATTCGAAGAGTTTCAGTCCCCTGACTTTCCTTTGTCATCTCGAAGTCAACCTTATCACCTACGGAGCCATGTGAGATTCAGACTAGCGTCATTCTGACCAAATAGCCAGAAACCGAATGCCCCTTTCCCGCCCCATAGATAGATCCCCTGTCTCGTCTGTGGTCAAGCCCAGTTTGCATATGAGTATACCACCATATGTTGCGATGTATTAAAAATTTAATCCGCAAGATGTCGGCAAACCAGCTACCACATTTAACAATTCTAGATAAGAATTATAGTCTATATTAGAGTTGGGGGTCAATGGCTGAGGCAGCGGGAACAAGCTATGTCTAAACCTCACCTCTACTCGCAGCCTCTCTTTCAAAGGAGAAGCACCTCGTCCAATAGACTGAAGTGTTCATCTCCAAGACTGGTGGTCATTTCAGCGGCAAAGAGTTCCCCATTCTCGTTGACCGGTCATATCTATAGTAGTAGAATCCGAACAAAGAGTTCGAGGCCAACACGGTAGCAATGCTATTACATCGAGTCCAACGACATCGAAGGAAAGGAGAGAAAACATATGGCGTGGTATGCTTATCTGGCTTACTTCCTTGCGGGCGTCTTTTTAGCCAACGGTGTGCCGCACTTCGTGCATGGGATATCTGGGAAGAAATTTCAAAGCCCCTTCGCCTCACCCCCCGCTGTTGGGGAATCATCCCCGTTAGTGAACGTCATCTGGGGGCTGGTCAACTTCATTATTGGCTATGCGCTCATCTACGGAGTAGGGGACTTCACCTTTGGCTTTAGCCCTGCTGTCCTGATGGTTGGTCTGGGCACAATCGTCGCCGCAGTGGCACTGGCCTTCTATTTTGGGCGCGTGCGCAGTCGCTGAGTTCCCCTATAGTGCTTACACCTCGGAGTTTGATGCCGGCGTATCTACATCGTAGATGTGAAACACACTGCCAGCCTGGAATTAGCGACTCCCATTTAAGTCACTATAGTTCGGCAGACATGTCTTATAATTGGCCGGCTGTACATAAATCAAAGGACCGGTAAGTACTCCTTAAGCTCATAGTCGGTCACTTGAGCCCGGTACCTGTCCCACTCGATTTTCTTGTTTTTGATGAAGGCATCGAAAACGTGATCGCCGAGGGCCTTTCGCACGACCTCACTCCCCTCAGTAAGTTCAATGGCATTCCCCAGGCTGCCAGGAAGGATCCCTATTCCCCTTCTTTCCCGCTCCTCGTTGGTCATCTCATATACGTTTTCTTCCACAGGTTCTGGAATTTCATACTGCTTTTCGATCCCTTCCAGCCCAGCGGCCAACATTACGCTGAATGCAAGATAAGGGTTGCAGGCGGGGTCTGGGGATCTGAATTCTATCCTCGTCGCCTTTTCCTTGCCTGGCTGGTATTCTGGAATCCTGATCAGGTCTGACCTATTACGTCGCGCCCATGAAACATACACTGGGGCCTCATAGCCAGGAACCAGTCGCTTGTAGGAATTGACCCATTGATTAGTGACGGATGTGATTTCAGGGGCATGCTTTAGTAGCCCGGCTACATAATACCTGGCCGTCTCGGACAGGTAATATGGGTCTTTCGCATCGAAGAAAGCGTTCTGCCCGCCTTTGAATAACGACTGGTGTACGTGCATGCCACTGCCATTGACACCGAAAATGGGTTTGGGCATGAAAGTGGCATAAATCCCATGCTCCAGGGCTATTTGCTTGACCACCAGGCGGTAGGTCATCACGTGGTCTGCCATGGTTAGAGCATCGGTGTACCTTATGTCTATCTCGTGCTGGCTGGCAGCCACCTCGTGGTGGGAATATTCGACGCCGATGCCCATTTCCTCAAGAGTGAGAACCGTTTCTCTCCTCAGGTCAGTCGCTATGTCCCGAGGTGTCATGTCGAAATAGCCCCCCTCATCCAATACCTCGGTCCCCTTGGAGTCTCGAAAGTAGAAATACTCCAACTCAGGCCCCACGTAGTAGGTGTAACCCATGTCCGCTGCCCGCTTCAGGATTCTCTGCAAGACATACCTGGGATCGCCTTCGAAATGCCCACCACCGGGCCTTAAAATGTCGCAGAACATCCGAGCTACCGTGTTCTGCTCTTGAGGCCGCCACGGGATCAACTGGAAGGTGTACGGGTCCGGCAGAGCTACCATATCGCTCTCATCGATCCTGGCAAATCCCTCAATAGAGGAACCATCAAAACCCATCCCCTGCTCCAAGGCCCTTTCCAATTCCTCCACAGTGATGGCAAAGCTCTTGAGCATGCCCAGGATGTCTGTGAACCACAACCTGATGAACTTTACATCACGCTCCTTTGTCCTCTTTAGGACATATTCCTTGCCTTCTTCCCTGCTTTTATTCGCCACTTCAAACCTCCCTCCCTATCGTAGATGGCGTTATCGCCTTCAGCGCTGGTTTCCATACGTATTGCGTTTTCAACAGGCGGTACAAATGTCTTACCGTCTCCTCTTTCGCCTGTCCTGGCTCTGCTTACGATGAGCTCAATGCTATACCCTAACCCTCGTCAAGGACGACGTGTCTCATTCCTCAGCTTAATAAGCGTAGAGCCTGCCATAGGGCCTGAGCCAAAGGGGAAATAGCTTAGTAAACTTGTGTTTTAATATCTCTTTGGCATCGTAGCCGAAATGAGAGGCGAACTCACCAACAAGCTTCTTTATAATTAGCTGATCTTTTTCATCAGGTTCAGCTACGCTTACCTCCTTACCTAGCTGAAAATCGCTGACGCTTCCTCTAATAT
>CAZZJX010000246.1:0-2786 GCA_964654845.1 uncultured Dehalococcoidales bacterium | reverse complement strand
GATCGATGAGACCCACGATTTCCTTGGTCTCCTCCACCGAAGGAAATTCTGTCAACTGGAAGACGATGCCCTGTACTACCCTCGGTCCAAAAGGAACCCAAACCGCGTGACCCTCCTTTATATCAGGGGGCACAGCGTAGCAGAATGTTCGCCGCTGTGCCCCCGGGGAATTAACCGCTACCTCCGCGTAATTCATCCCCTTTTCTCTAAATAAGAAGACGAGGTCATAAAAAGGTGCTCTGTATCCTCGCCCTCTATCCTATGTTATCCTACAGCTATTCTAAGCGTCTTTACGCTCTTCTTTCGGTCTTTTCTCTTTTAGTCTCGCTTTCTTGGTGGTGAGATCGCGCAGGTAGTAGAGTTTGGCTCGACGTACTTTACCGTGCCTCATCACTTCCACCTTTTCTACGGATGGAGATTGAAGAAAGAAGGTTCGTTCCACGCCTACACCGTAGGCAATACGCCTTACTGTGAAATTAGCATTGGCATTGGCACTGCCTCTCCTAACCCTGATCACCACCCCCTGGAATACCTGAGAGCGCACCCGCTCCCCCTCAACAACCCTGATGCTCACCTTCACCGTATCACCAGGGCTAATAGTAGGGATATTAGTATTAGGCTCAACTGGAATTAGCGTATCGATGTCCATTTATTCTTCCCCTCTTTTCATCCTCTCCAAAACCATTCTCTCTTCTCGAGAAAGGTCTGCCCTCTCAAGAAGATCGGGGCGCCGCCTAAGAGTGCGTATTATAGATTGCTCCCTCCGCCAGCTAGCAATTTCAGCGTGATTCCCCGAAAGCAAAACCTGCGGCACTTCCCACCCTTGAAAAACCCTCGGGCGAGTATACTGCGGGTACTCCAATAGCCCGCTTGAGTGGGAGTCCTCTCTCACCGCTTCCTCCGCACCCAGGGCGCCGGGCAATTGCCGAACCACAGCATCTACTATCACCATGGCAGCGAGTTCGCCACCGCTCAGGACATAGTCCCCAATGCTTATCTCGTCCGTGACCAAGTGCTCTCGCACCCGCTCATCCACCCCCTCGTAGTGACCACACATGAGAATCATCTCGCCATATCCGGCAAGTTCCTCAGCAACCATCTGGTTGAAAAGCCGGCCCTGTGGTGTGAGCAAGATCACAGGTACCTCAGATTCATTCTTAATCGACTCCACAGCAGCGAAGATGGGCTCCGGTTTCAGCACCATCCCCTGGCCACCCCCATAAGGATAGTCATCGACCACGTGATGCCTATCCGATGTGTAGTCCCGAATATTGTAAAGTACAATCTCCACCAAACCGCGATCGACGGCTCGCTTGATGATGCTCTCGCTGAAAGGCCCGCTTAGCATATTGGGGAAAAGGGTCAATATGTGAATACGCATTCAAGCTCCCCGTTCCTCGGCGCACTAGGTTACTTCGCTCCTTTGCTCTCCCCACACTCCGCAACCTCACCCCTTAGAACCTCTATAGCGTGGGGCAGAGCGGGCAGAATCGCCTCAAGGCTTTCGCGCACCCCTGTCGGGCTGCCGGGGAGGTTGACTATCAAGCTTCTACCCCGAATACCGGCTACTGCGCGACTGAGCATTGCCATCGGGGTCTTCTTCAGACCCTCAGCCCTCATCGCCTCGGCGAACCCAAGCGCTATCCTTTCCAACACTGCAAGGGTCGCCTCTGGAGTAACATCGCGCGGGGATAGTCCCGTGCCCCCGGTGGTAACAATGAGGTCTATTCCCTCCTTATCTACCCACTCCTCGAGCTTCCCTGAGATGACCTCCCTCTCATCGGGGACAATATCATATTTTACCAGACGGGCATCGATAGTGGCAAGCATGTCCTTAATTACTGTGCCGCTCTCGTCCTCCCGCTCGCCTCGTGAACCCCTATCGCTGATAGTTAGTATGCCTGCGGTAAACATTCCTTATCAATCCGATGTAAGACTTCGCTATCCTACCACAAACGAACCTGGGTGAAAAGATTTAACGAATTTTATAAATTCCAGCCAAAGGGTATTGACAAAAGTGGAATTGTGTGGTAGATTGTGGGGAAATGTGGATTAAAATGGGTATCAGTAAAAACTTTTGTGGATTAATTAAGCATGCTGGGCGAGTACGAATATAAAATCGACGCCAAAGGCAGGGTGCCCATCCCCCCCAAGTTCCGGGGAGAATTCTCGAAGGGACTTGTGCTTGCCCGAGGTTTTGAGCGCTGCATCATCGCGTATCCCCAACCAATATGGGAAGAGATCGCCAAGCAATTCAGTGGCACGCCGATCGCCCCAGAGAAACAGCGCAGCTTGGAACGATTCATTTTCGGCAATGCATTCAACCTCGAACTTGACGATCAGGGAAGAGTTCTCCTGCCACCAAAGCTCCGCGACTACGCGGGGATCAAGGAGGTGGCAGTTATAGTCGGGGCAAATACCCGCCTTGAGGTCTGGAACAAGGATGCCTGGGAGCAGGAACAAGCAGCGATCACCAAGGAAGCGTGGAATCTTGTAGAACGGATGGAGAAGCGCGAATGAATCAGCAGTCTGTTCACATACCTGTTCTCCTCAATGAGACCATCGAAGCCTTCCAGGTTCAAGTAGGGAGAAAGTATATCGACTGCACTGTTGGCGAAGGAGGGCATGCCGCTGCTATCTTGGAAAAGGGAGCACATCTTCTGGGCATCGATATTGACCCCCAGGCCATTGAGGTAGCAAGGAAAAGACTTCAACTCTATAGCGAAAATGCTATCCTAATCAACGAAGACTTCGAAAACCTGGAGCGGATCTGCTCCGACTCAGGC
>CAZZJX010000245.1:0-2789 GCA_964654845.1 uncultured Dehalococcoidales bacterium | reverse complement strand
CACAAATACAATGGACGGTGAGTCTATTCTCGTAACGTGTTACTCCGGGCGCAGTTATGCCGACCGGCCTGCTTCGTTCGTTTGGCAGGGCAAGAAATATGCGGTGAAGCAGGTCGAAAAGGAGTGGTTGGAGCCAGGAGAGAGACATTTCATGGTGAAGACAGAGGAACAGGGGAGATTTGATCTCTGCTACCACGAGAAGGACGACCGATGGTCACTAGCTGAACTAGAGGTTAAGCAGTGATCCTGGTTAGTGGAGGAACTGGCTTCGTAGGTAGCCACCTCATACCCAGGCTGGCAAAAAGCGAAGAGAAGATAAGGTGCCTGGTGCGAAGTCTGGCAAAGACCGAAGCACTGCAGGAGCACGGCGCAGAGCTGGCAGTGGGGGATGTGACCGACCCCCAAAGCCTCATCGAGGCACTGCAGGGCATAGATACCGTCATCCACCTTGTAGCGATAATCAGGGAGACGAGAGGCGCCACCTTTGGCGGGGTTAATGCCCAGGGAACAAGGAACATGGTGGAAGCTGCCCAGTCCGCTGGTGTTAAGCGGTTCATCCACATGAGTGCCCTAGGGGCCAGTCCCGACCCAAAGTACCGCTATACGCACTCCAAGTGGCAGGGTGAGGAGGCAGTGCGAAGCAGCAATCTGGACTTCATCATCTTCAGGCCATCAGCCATATTTGGCCAGGGTTTTGGCTACAGCTTTATTGATAGTATGATACGGTCATTGAGAATGTTCCCGTTCATTGCTCCCGTACCGGGCTCGGGAAAGACTCGCTTCCAACCCATCTGGGTGAAGGATGTGGTCTCGTGCATAATTTCGGCACTGCAGGCTGGAAAAGATGGCCAGACATATGAAATAGGTGGCCCGGAGCACCTGAGCTATGAAGAGATGCTGGATACTATTATACACGTCCTGGGTATGAGACGAACTAAGTTACACATCCCCATACCCTTTATGCGAATAGCAGTGATGGCGATGGAAAGAACGATGAATAACCCACCGGTGACCTCAGTGGAGCTGGCACAACTTGAAATCGATAATACTACTCACCTGGACTCAGTGGAGCGCTGCTTCGGATTCAAGCCCCTGGCGTTGAACCAGGGGTTGGACTATATCAAGCCATCATGAGTGTGATAAAGTATAGCAAACACTCATAAGCGGTTGTCCGCCAACGACTCATGAAAACAATGGGTAGCTGGGTAGCCCGGAGCATCTGCTCTGGGCGCGGTTGGAGCAGATGCTCCAACCTACCCTGATTACCGGACAGCCTTAAAAGGCCGCAAGAGGGAGGATAATATGAACGAAATCTTTAGAATTCTGGAGCAGGATGCCCGAAAGACCCCCGAGCAGATCGCCACGATGACAGGTATCCCTTTAGCTCAGGTAAAGGAAACGATAAAGAAGGCGGAGAGCGACCGCACTATCCTAAAATACAAAACAATGGTCAACTGGGATAAATTGGGTGAGGAGCAGGTTTGGGCCCTGGCTGAAGTGAAGGTGGCCCCACAACGTGATGTGGGCTTTGATGCCATCGCTGAGAGGATATACCGCTTCCCCGAGGTGCGGACGGTATATCTTATCTCAGGCACATATGACCTCGCTGTGTTCGTGGTGGGCAAGACGATGCACGAAGTCGCCGGCTTTGTGTCGGAAAAGCTCGCCCCCCTGGAAGGGGTACAGGGAACGGTAACTCACTTCTTGTTGAAACGCTACAAGGAGGACGGTGAGATTGTGGATGGCGAAGAGGGACCGAAGCGGGTACCCATAATGCCTTGATTTCGAACATTGCGATTGCTGAAATTCAAGAGACGCCAAATCTGGAAATCATATAACTATTGCCTTGTAGCATGAAAGAGCGAAAAATGAGGAAGCGCGATCTCATATCCAAGCGGGTTAAGGACATCCCTCCATCGGGAATCAGGAGGTTCTTTGACATAATTGCCTCTATGGATGGAGTTATATCACTCGGTGTTGGCGAGCCCGACTTCGTCACCCCGTGGCATATTCGCGAAGCAGGCATATATTCCATTGAGAAGGGATACACCTCCTATACCTCCAACTACGGGCTTCTGGAGCTGAGGGAGGAGATCGCCCGCTACCTTAAGGTTCGCCATAATTTGGATTACGACCCCGAGCGTGAGCTACTGGTAACCGTTGGCGTGAGCGAGGGGGTTGACCTTGCGCTGAGAGCCATCCTCAACCCAGGGGATGAGGTTGTCATCCCCGACCCGAGCTATGTATCATACACGTCTTGCACTGTTTTGGCCGGAGGGGTGTCTGTCCCCGTGCCCACCGCCATCGAGAACGACTTCAAGGTTAAAGCCCAGGACATCGACAAAAGGATCAACCCGAGAACTAAGGCCATCCTGCTCGGCTATCCCAACAATCCTACGGGTGCAGTGATGGACCGCGAGGAGCTACTTAAGGTGGCCGAGGTGGCCCAACGCCACAGCACGGTCGTTATCTCCGACGAGGTTTATGAAAGACTGGTTTACGGCGTGGAGCACACCTGCTTTGCTTCTTTACCAGGGATGAGGGAGCGCACCATCCTCCTGGGCGGCTTCTCCAAAGCCTATGCCATGACAGGCTGGCGACTGGGTTATGCTGCGGCAACGGAGGAGATAATCGAGGCGATGATGAAGATTCACCAATATACCATTATGTGTGCCCCGACAATGGCGCAGATGGCGGCAATCAAGGCGCTCAAGGAAGGCGAAGACCAGGTGCAGGAAATGGTAGCCGATTATGACCAGCGCAGACGTGTCATGGTCAAGGGTCTAAAC
>CAZZJX010000244.1:0-2791 GCA_964654845.1 uncultured Dehalococcoidales bacterium | reverse complement strand
CTGTTGTGGTTAGTCTCGCACGTTATGCTTTCACACCCAAGCCCGGGTCAACACCGACACCAACAGCGCAACCAACATCAACACCTATCGCAGGATATGCTGTCTACACTGATGATGCCAATGGTTTCACCATCTCGTATCCAGAGGACTGGGAGATAATTCCAGATTTTCCAGAGGCAGTTCTTATTGCCTGTAGGGACAACTCATCTTGTGAAGATCATTTCCCAAACTTCAGTGTTGGAAAAAGAGAGCTATCACAAGCGATGAGTGTTCAGACCATATTTGAAGAAGAAAAGGCAAATTTAGCAACTCTCGAGGGATACACTCCCATATCCGAGGAGGATATGTTCCTGGATGGCATGCCGGCGATCAAACATGTGTTTACCCTTGCTGTGAATGAAGCAACTGTCAAGGTAATGGAAGTCCTCCTGGTTAAAGGCGCGACGTTGTGGTTCATGCCGAGTGAATGCGCCCCTGGCTGTTGGGGCTACTCCAGAGATTATTTCGATACAATAGTGGGCAGTTTCCACCTCCATTAGTCTTGGGTAAGTGCCGAATTGCCTACATAGAAGATAGGGTAGCCTCGCCAACGTCAAGCCAACTAAGGCTTACGAGAAGTGATAACCATAAAATGTGCCAAGTGTAAAAGCAAGGTATTTAGATATGTGAAGATCGGGGAAGGGCGAGTGCTTCACTGCTGGAAAGACCGGATAATCAAAGACTATAGCGTACGTGACGGCAATGAAGTTAAGTGTGAGTGTGGCAATCTAATTGGTATTGATGAAGGAAAGTGGATAAAAATGAAGCGGCGCTCCTTCATCTATTCGGGGATAGCGACAAAAGGGTAGACATTTCGAGAGATTGACTGCTGTTTACCCATTCACTAACAAGATGCACGGCCTGGCGCCCATATTGCATTACGACTGAAGCTCTTTGAGGTCTTCGTAGTAGTCCATCGATTCCGGGTTTATCAGAGCTTCCCTGTTCACCACTGGTCTACCGTGTATTATATTAGTAACCACGCTTTCCATTTTCTTCATGTTCAGTGAGTAGGGAATGTCTGGCACCTGGATGATCCTGGCCGGTACATGTCGATGGGAGGCATTTTCGCGTAAGGTCTTTCTAATCTTGCTCTTCAAGTCCTCGGTTAAATGGTACCCCTCATTAAGTACAACGAAAAGAATAATACGCTGGTCACCCTGCCAGCTCTGGCCTATAGCAAGACTGTCGGCAATTTCTTCCAGCTTCTCCATCTGATTGTATATCTCAGCCGTACCGATGCGGACACCTGACGGCATTAACACGGAGTCGGAACGACCGAAAAAGGTAATCCCCCATGTATCACTATGAATCATAATATAATCACCATGGCGCCACACATTGGGATAGACAGCAAAATAAGCCTCTCTGTACTTTTCGCCATTTAGATCGTTCCAAAAATAAAGGGGCATTGAAGGAGTAGCAGCTTCGCAAACAAGCTCTCCCTGCCGGTCGATTATTGAATCGCCCTTTTCGTCATACGCCTTTATTTTCATGCCCAAAGCCGGCCCCTGTAATTCACCGGCGTATACCGGGCTGGTGGGATTTCCCGCAGCAAAGCAACCATTGATGTCCGTGCCTCCGGAAATGGAATTAAAATGCAGGTCTTCTTTGATTTCACGGTATACATATGCAAACCCCTCGGCGGAAAGAGTTGAACCGGTCTGGGATATTTCACGTAGTTGCGTTAAATCATAGTCTTTACCGGGCTCAACTCCCTGGTTTCTAAGGCTGTTAATGTAAGTGGCACTGGTGCCGAAAACGGTTATTCCTTCATCCTGAATCAGTTTCCACATAGCGCCTGGATCGGGGAAATTGGGATTGCCATCATATAGCACTACAGTGGCACCTACCCCCAGAGAGCTCAGCAGCCAATTCCACATCATCCAGCTACATGTTGTTATATACATGATTTTATCTTGACGCTTCAAATCGGTATGGAGCATCAGCTCCTTTAGGTGATTGATGAGGACTCCACCAGCCCCCTGTACCATACATTTCGGCTTGCCGGTTGTTCCAGAGCTAAACATGATGTATACCGGGTGATCAAAGGGTAGTTGTTCGAACTGAATCTCAGGCGCTCTTTGCGAAGATATAAAGTCGTCGTAGCGTACACCGTTGGGAATTTGGCCGATATCTGGTCTCTCCTCGGTATAAGAGGCCACTATAACCTTCTTAATTGAAGGTATTCCCTTTGCGATGTCAGCCACGTTGGAAAGAGAACTAAATGCCTTGCCTTTATAGAAATAGCCATTTGCGGTGAATAGAACCTTCGGCTTAATCTGAATAAAGCGGTCCAGAACCGCCCCTGGACCAAGGTCAGTAGCACAGGACACCCATATAGCGCCGATGCTGGTAGCAGCAAGCATAGCGACAGCCGTCTCGATCATGTTGGGCATGTAGGCGGCCACCCGGTCACCGGGCCCAACACCCACGTCGCGCAGGGACTTCGCCAGACGTGCCACTGAATCATACAGCTCTGCGTAGCTCAGCCTGGCTGATATTTCAGTCTCCCCACGAAATATGATAGCTGTGTGGCTATCCCTGTATCTCAGCAGATTCTCGGCAAAATTGAGCCTGGCCCCAACAAACCACTTTGCCCCCGGCACCTTGCCCACATCGTCCACAACCATTTCATAGCCTTTGGATGATATGACCTGGGCGAAGTCCCACATACAGGCCCAGAAATCGGGTACATTGCTTATCGACCAGTCATACAGTTGCCCATAGGAACCGATGGCCTGGCCGTACC
>CAZZJX010000243.1:0-2795 GCA_964654845.1 uncultured Dehalococcoidales bacterium | reverse complement strand
TGTTCCTGACTATCGCTATCTGGGCCTTCAACAAGCAGGAGTGAGTCGGAGCACCTGGAGCAATTCAGACTACCAAAACTTGGTTCTGAAGGCCGTCATTCTATTTGCTGAGCTATAGGCCACCACAAATTTTCACTAACAGGCGAATTAAGTGAGTTACACAAAATGAGTCTTTGTGTAATTTGCCGAATTGCACAAATGTCAGTAATGTTGGGTAACAAAACAAGTTAATGTGCAACAAAACAGGCTTTTGCTACATGTGGGATAACAAGGAAGGTTTCTATTAACTATACAGATTGTAGTATTTACTCGAAAATATCAGTCTCTTTAGTTGTCTTCCTGGGTTTGGCTAGATAGAGGAACTCCCTACCCACGCCGCTTACTTCCCCAGCTTGCTGAAATATCTCAGCGAGCCATCTCGCATCCTGCTGCGAGCTGTGAGCTTTAAGAGCCCGAATTTTAGTATCAAGATGTCCGGAAATATCGATTATCGTAGTGACCTCATCGTCGGGACGAGTTATCACACCATTAACATCTTCACTACCAGCATCGGTAAGCACACTCTCAGGAATAGTAACATAATACAGCTTTCGTGGACCATCATTATCTTCCGTCAACATCTCAAAGGCAACTGTGGTAGCCTTGCTGATGGCTTTGTGATCTGGATGTCCGGAAATTCCATCCGGCCCGAAAGTAATTACTATTTCTGGCTGGACCTTCCGCATTATATTCATTATCCGGCTGGCAATCTCACTAGTATCGACTTTCTCAAGATCGCCATCCACGTAGCCAAGAAAATAGATATTCCTAATACCGGTGATACCTGCGGCCACACGAAGTCCTGCTTCACGCGCTGCGGCCGTGTCCACCTCCGTTGGTACGTCTAAGCGAGTACCTTTTTCACCACGAGTTGCACAGATCAGGTCAACCGAAACGCCACATTCTGTGTACTTTGCAGTCGTACCGGCTACCGAGGAACTCTCATCATCCGGATGGGCAAAGACCAGCAATATTGGGCCTGGCATTGAGCACCTCCTCTTCACACCTATTCTACCGAACCATTAGAGTTCTGGCAAAGCTCCCTCAAAATTCGCACCTCCAGAATAGGAATGATGGGTGTAATTAAACCAAAGGACAATCGCAATTATCACTATCTATAATTCACTTACAAATAGTGGGATTAAGGAACCTTTTTATTATAGATGTGACATTTTGCACCGTTGTAACAAAGCGCCATATCGTGTGATTGATAAGGTAACAACACAGGCAAATGTGTAACCTCACTTCCATCTAGCAGAAAGACAAGCCACGCAATGCTGTTCCTAGCATAGCTCTGCCTCTGTGAATTTAAAGCCAGGGAATTATATTGAAACCTGAGACCCCAGGGACTATAATATTCTTGAGGTGCGGCGACTGATGCTGGTGCGTTCCTCCATATCGTGCAGTTCAAGAAAAGCACAGAATGGAGGAGCCACGTTGAAATATCGAAGAACTAGCCCTGTGATACGATCGAAACCAGGTGGCATGAACGAGTATAGAGGCCCCGCATCCTTGTTGTCGACGTCGAAAACGCCTGCGAAAGGAGGTTAATGATAGAAGACAAGCTAAAATGTTCCGAATTCGTTAACTTGTGCCGCGGCCAGATGACAATCGAGCTAAAAGGGAGCGACAAGGAAAGAATCAGGCAATCCAGAAAGGCTTTTGAGGGTATTCTGAAGTCAAATCCTCACAAATCCTACTATGCAATAAACACCGGCGTCGGTGCTCTTCTGAATAGACCGATTCCCAAAGGCAGAATGGAGGAATTCCAGGAGAATCTAATCATGAGCCACACCTGCGGCATAGGCCCCCCTCTGGAGAGGGAGATAGTCAAAGGGATCATGCTTCACATGATTTTGAATCTCAAGAAAGGATATTCCGTCATAAGATTGCCGACACTGGAGCTCCTGGTCGAGATGTTCAATAGAAACATCATCCCGGTTGTCCCAGCAAAGGGATCTCTGGGTGCCAGCGGCGATCTAGTTCCCCAGGCTCACATTGCCCTGGCCTTGATTGGCAGGGACCCACAGCGAATTTTGCCTACTGCAGCACTAGAGCCAGCGAAGTTGCAGATCGGGGAAGCCATTGCCCTGCTTAACGGCACGGGCTTTATGACAAGTTGTCTGGCTTTCCTGGTTTTCCAGTCTGACAACTTGATCCGAACAGCCGACATAGCTGCCGCTATGACCATTGAAGCTTTGGGCTGTAGCACGAAATCCTTTGAGCCTGAACTTCAAGAACTAAGGCCTCATTCAGGGCAAATCACAACTGCTTACTATTTGAACCGCCTTCTTGTGAAGACAAAAGGGGGCGAGAAGCCAGCTCATTCACTACAAGATGCTTATTCCTTGAGATGCATTCCTCAGGTCCACGGCGCTTTTCGGGATATTCTTTCCTATGCCAGAGCTGTTGTAGATACCGAGATAGACTCCTTTGGTGGCAATCCCTGGATTTCAACCAAAGGAGGGAAAACTGAAATTTGCGAGGGCAGCGGTAATTTCCATGGTCAGATTCTGGCTCACGCAGCCGATAGTTTGTCGATTGCCCTCTGCAGCATCTCGGGCATTTCGGAAAGAAGAATAGACAGGCTGCTCAGTCGCAGTGCCAACGGTCTCCCTTTGTTTCTGGCCAAGAACGAGGGATTGAACACCGGTTTGATGATCACTCAATATACCGCAGCCGCTCTGGTTTCGGAAAGCAAAACTCTGGCTCACCCCGCTTCTGTTGACTCCATTCCCGTCTCAGCCGGTCAGGAA
>CAZZJX010000242.1:0-2831 GCA_964654845.1 uncultured Dehalococcoidales bacterium | reverse complement strand
GGATTATGGAACACCCTTCGAGATTCCTCTCGGTTGTTCTCACTGGCCTCAGCTTTGCCGAAACTATCGTCGTTGCTCTGGGAACGATATTCATAGTTGCGCTGTTAGGTGAGGGCGTAGGGACGCCGGTAGCTATTGTGGTCATAGCCATCGTATTACTCATATTCGCCAAGGTGATTCCTAAGACCATTGCTGCACAGCACCCGGAGCGAATCGCTCTGATGTACGTCAGGCCAATTGAGATACTTTCCAGGCTATTACACCCTGTTGTCATCGTGTTGAGCTGGGTCGCTGGCAGGTTTACCCACATAGCCCATTCGAGCACTATACCAGGGGAGCTAATTAGCTTGGAGGAGTTAGGTACAATAATCTCCATGGGGGAGGAGGAGGGCGTTGTCGACGAGGCCTCAGCGCAAATGCTGCGCAGCGTCGTCAGGTTGGGGGAACGTCAGGTGCGGGAGGTAATGACTCCACGTACCGAGGCAGTCTGGCTGGAGCAGGGTATCAAGCTTGATGATTTCCTGAAGATATACAGTGAGTCTCCTGCCCAGCGTTACCCCATTTACGAGGAGAGCTATGATAATGTGGTAGGTATGCTCTCCATCAGCGATGTACTTACCACCCTGTCACAGGAATCGATGGGGCATCAGGACGTGGTTACCGACCTGGCTCGCGCCGTGTATTTTGTTCCTGAAAGCAAGACAGTTGGCAAACTGTTTGGCGAAATGAGGGACGAAGGATATTTGATGGCAGTTGTGTTAAGCGAATACGGGGGTACCTCGGGCATAGTGACCATCGAGCAAGTAGTCGAGCAAATTGTGGGCGAGGTGAGAGAAGAACTGACGGAAGCCAAAAAGGAATTTGAGGTAGTCGGAGAGCATCTATATAAAATAGAGGGCGGTATGCGGATCGACGACGTAAATAAGCAACTCCAGCTCGATGTTCCCGAAGGCGATTATCAAACTATAGGCGGCTTTGCCCTCCACCTGTTTGGGCATCTTCCCAAGGAAGGAGAGCAGATAGCTCATGGTAATATAACGTTGCTGATAGCTGACGTCAAGGAGAACAAAATCGCTTATATGTTTGTGATTAAAGAGGAATCAACGGAAGAGCCAAAGGACGTCCCTAGTTAATTCTTTAGATTAGTGAAAACAATATCGTTTGATTGTGGGTTTCCCTTCGTATTTTCCCCTCATCCTCAAGATACTTCAGGTGAGCAAGCGCCTCTCCGCTAGCGAACCATTTTTGCGAGGCAGGGAATTCATGCCAGTGCTCGTAGCTCATATCCCAGGTCATCTGCGATGCCACCTGGTAGGTATGTTGACTGCCTTGTTCGAGAATGGAGAGGACTTCATTAGCCCTTGTTTCATGGTGCTTCTTCAGTTCGTCGATTCTCTCCTTATGGTGTTCAAAACGGCTCCTATGACCGGGCAATACAAGCTTAACATCCAGGCCATGAACCTTGTCCAGGCTCGCCAGGTAGTCCCGCAAAGGGTTTTCCTCCTCATCGGGTGACCACAGTGAGATATTAGGGGTTATATTGATAAGAATATGGTCTCCGGCTATAAAGATCTTTTTATCGGGCTCGTAAAGACACATATGGCCTCTTGTATGCCCCGGGGTTTCAATGCATTGGAACAGATAGTCCCCGATGCTTATCGTGTCACCATCTCTAACAACATGAACTTCCAGATGGCCCCTAGAACTGTATTTGAACCCCGGATGATTCCCAAGAGCCTTTTGTATTTCATCCTCGGGAAAACCGTGCATGCAGGCAATTTGAGGCATCGTCTGCCAATAGCTCTGGTTAACATATCTAAAACTGGGGGAGTCCTCCTCACCGAAGTAGATTGTTGACGTCTCCGTAGCCAAAGTTGAGACAAGGCCTGAATGGTCGGCGTGTAAATGGGTAATAAAAAAGTCTGCCTTGTTCAGGTCTACGTCGAGTTCCTTAAGGCCAGCAGACAATGCATTCATGCATTCTTCCCGATTCATACCTGTGTCGATAATCAAAGACCGCCCGTCAGCCCTTATAACGTACGAGTTGGTCGCTTTCAAGGGATTCCCGGGCAGAGGCACTTCGATGGTGTATAGGTTGGGTAAAATCTGTTCAACCATTATCCCGCCTTTATTATCAGTAGGAGTGGTCGGTCACCCTTCCACTCCGCTCTCTTTGGCACTATAGCATTGTTCGACCGCAGTGTAAAGGAAAGGCATTCGCCGGCGTCATGGCTGAAGTCTCGCCCGAGGTGGTCAGGCTCTTAGTTCATGGGTAGGGCTCCAACGATGCCTAGAGCGGATGCTCTAGGCTACCCGTGGAAAATCGACGGGCGGCGTCAGCTCGTCGAACGGCGGCTGATACTTCAATTTGGCTCCCTTTCATCGAATGGAAAAGGCTGGGGTGAGGGTGAAGCTTTCGCCGCTGTCCGAACAACGTGGGGAGGCAGTTCTCAGGCTGTACTATGCAGGAATCAAGTCGCAGAAGTAGAATGAATCTCTGAGGACGATCTGACCAACCGTGTATTGTATTCTTCTCTTGAATACTGGCCCGTCAAACACAAACGAATGAAACTCGCCGTTTTCGCCACATGGGTCAACATTAGCAGGGAGTTGGGCCATGAAGCTCTCATCGATTATCCTTCCGGCAAATGTCCTATCGAGAACCTTTGAATCTACGCAGGTTACAATAGCCTTGAACCCTAAATCAATAAAAGAGCGGGTTAGCTCGGCGGTATCTCTTCCCCAGATTGGGAATATCGCCTTCATTCCTGCTTTATACAGGTTGTCCTCTCGATACTCCCTCAAGTCCTCCAAAAACACGTCGCCAAACG
>CAZZJX010000241.1:0-2851 GCA_964654845.1 uncultured Dehalococcoidales bacterium | reverse complement strand
CAAAAGCAGGAGAAAATTGAGCAAATGGGAGGCCCCAAAGCTGTTTCACAACAGCATAAGAGGGGAAGCTGGACGGCTAGAGAGAGGATAGAATACTTCTTCGATCCCGGCACCTTTAATGAGATAGGCCTATTCGTCAAGCATCGCACCACAGCTTTTGGTATGGACAAAAGGGAGATACCTGCCGAAGGGGTGATCACCGGATTCGGAAAGGTAAACGGCAGGTTGGTCATGGTCGCTGCCGAGGACTATACCACAATGGTAGGCACCTTTGGCGAATATCATGGAAAAAAGTTCTCGCAAGCCATCGACCTTGCCAAAGATATGGGGATACCATTTGTAGGCATGAACGACTCCGGGGGTGCAAGGCTTCAAGAGGGAATGGATACCTTGCAGTGCTACGCATGGCTATTCACATCCCAGATACTGGCCTCAGGCATTATACCCCAGATAGCACTGCTTATGGGTCCTTGCCTGGGAGGGCAAGCCTATCACCCGGTTATGCAGGATTTCGTGTTTCAATGCAGGGAGACTGGCCGCATGGGTATCGCCGGTCCCGCCTTCGTAAAAACGCAGACGGGTGAGGATATCGACATTGATACCCTTTGCGGCGTGGAGGCTCACGCCGTCAAATCGGGGGAGACGCACCTGGTGGTTGAGGACGACAAGGACTGCCTGGATAAGGCCAAGGAACTGTTGAGCTTTTTACCCGCCAACAATAATAAGGACGAGAGGAAGTCAACCTATCAGGATACAGGTGATGACCCTGAGAGGATAGACTCAGAACTGGACAATCTGGTTCCTGAAGAGCCCTACATCGCCTATGACATGCACGACGTAATCGTGAGAATCATCGATAACGGCCACTTCTTTGAGATACTGAAGGACTTTGCCCAGAACGTGCTTATCGGTTTTGCCAGGTTCGGTGGGCGACCCACCGGGATCGTGGCCAGCCAGCCGATGTGTGCCGCAGGCGCCCTGGACTGTGACGCCGCCGACAAGGTCGCCCGGTTCGTCAGGTTCTGCGACCTGTTCAACATACCCCTGGTAACCCTCCATGATGTCCCCGGTTACTGGATAGGGTCAGCCGAAGAGTGGAAGGGCATTTTACGACACGGTGCCAAGATGATTTACTCCTATATCGACGCTACAGTGCCCAAGATTACTGTGGTCATACGTAAATCCTTCGCTGGGGCCTACACTGGAATGTGCTGCAAGGATACCGGGGCTGATTTCATGTTCGCCTGGCCTATAGCCAAAATTTGTATCGTTGGCGCCGAGACCGCCGCCAGCATTATCTTCGCAAGGGAAATAAAGGAGGCAGAGGACCCCAAGGCAATGAAAGCCCAGAGGATAGCTGAGTATAGGAATCTCTTTGAAAACCCCTATTGCGCAGCGGAAAGGGGATTTATCGATGATGTGATTATGCCCAGCGATACCAGGAAATACATTAACCGGGCACTGGACATGACGGAGAATAAAACCGTTGTCAGGCCTTGGAGGAAATACTCAAATATCAATCTGTGAGGGTTAAAAATATGACTACTATACTAGCACCAATGCCAGGAAAAGTGACTGATATCAAGGTGAAAGTGGGGGAGGAGGTAACAGAAGGCCAGGAGCTACTTATTATTGAGGCCATGAAGATGCAGATGCCGGTGAAATCCCCGCAGAACAGCAAGGTCAGCGATATCAAGGTGGAGATAGGACAGGGTATAAAAAAAGGGGATGTCATGATAGAACTCGACTAGCGTCCCACATGGTAAGATGAGGTGATTGTAAATGGAATTTCGTTTCACTGAAGAACAGGAGAAGCTTAGGCAGGAGATCCGGCAGTTCCTGGAAGAGGAGCTTAAGAACGGAAGCTTCGAGGTTCATTGCGATGCCTGGATGGGTGGTTATTCTCCAGAGTTCTCCCGCAAGATAGGGCAGAGAGGATGGATCGGACTGTGCTGGCCCAGAGAGTGGTACGGTCAGGGGAAGAGTTACATGGACCGTATGGTGCTCACCGAGGAGATCGTCCGCTATGGAGCGCCGGCAGCCGCCCACTGGTTTGCCGACCGCCAGATGGGACCCTCGATAATCCGCTATGGCAGCGATGAACAGAAGGAGTACTTCCTGCCTCGCATCGCGAGAGGTGAGCTTGTATTTGGTATTGGAATGAGCGAACCGGAGGCTGGATGCGATCTCGCCTCCCTTCGCACCAAAGCCACCGAGGATGGCGACTCCTACATCCTGAATGGACAGAAGGTATGGACCAGCGGGGCGCACCATATCGATTACCTCTACTTAGTGGCACGTACAGACCCCGATGCACCCAGGCACAGGGGTATAAGTGAGTTTATCGTGGACATGCACCTTCCGGGAATCGAGGTTCGCCCCCTGATCGATATGACCGGGGGACACCATTATAATGAGGTCTTTCTCGATAATGTACGGGTGCCCAAGTCAAGCCTGGTTGGAGAGATTAACCGTGGCTGGTACCAGATCGCTGAGCAGCTCGATTATGAAAGAAGCGGCGTTGAGCGGTTAATGACCAATTACCCCATATATCAGGATCTCATCGAGTTCGCCAAGCAAACCAATCACGGCGGCAAAACCCTTGCCGAGCAACCAACAGTGCGTAGTAGGCTGGCAGACCTTACCGTCAGGTACGAGGTGGGACGCCTGCTCACCTATCGAGTAGCCTGGGTGCTCGACCAGGGTCGTCCCCCCACCACTGAAGCGGCGCTGGCTAAGGCCTTCTGTACATCGTTCGAGCAGTACATGGCCCATGTGGCAACACAGCTACCTGGCCTCTATGGGCAATTGCGACAGGGCTCGAAGTGGATTCCACCCGCATTTCGTGAGA
>CAZZJX010000240.1:0-2859 GCA_964654845.1 uncultured Dehalococcoidales bacterium | reverse complement strand
TACAAGAAGTCCGCTGGTTTGTTTTGGTCTTATACTGACTGGGTATCCAAATCAACAAGTGGTACCCATGCTGAGATGCTCACTGGGCTTAACCCCGAAACCGATTATGATTTCATAGCTCAGTTCAGGCATAACGATATCGAGATTCAGATTGAGGGTACTACGCTTCACTTCACTACAGATGTACGTTTGATCCCACCACCCACCGGAGGTTGTTTCATTGCCACCGCAGCCTACGGAACTTCCACTGCTGAACAGATAGACGTGTTACGAGAGTTCCGTGATAGCGTATTGCTGGAAAGCACCGCGGGCTCTGTATTTGTCTCCTTGTATTACCAGCTTAGTCCTCCCGTCGCGGATTTCATAGCAGGAAATGAACTCCTGAGGACTATGGTCAGAGAGCTCTTGATTGACCCCATCGTCCGGGTTGTCGAAGCTACGGGGGACATATGGGAACAATAGGGATATATATTATATCACGTATATGAGGTGCCAGTTGTGGGATAGGATATCTCACCTGATATAGCAGAGAGCCGGCCATGCAGCGCGACATGAGGCATTGCCGGCTCTCATATTCTTGCCTCCACTCTGTGCGATCCTGCATTGCGCAAGTCATAGTTCATTCAAAACACCTTCTGTGGAATGTAAGCAGGGGGCAAGTTAGATAGTATAGCTATTGGATTTAAAGAGCACAGAGAGCGTGTCAACCCTGGTTATTGACTTTTTTCCGCGGAGTTGATAGTCTGGTACTGACAGTTCTACTCCATGTTATCTGTATGTCTCTATAACATATAAGAGTCACTGTTTGGTATGGATGAGGGGAAGCATGAGAATTGTGGAACACCGGGGACCGAATGTGAACTTAATTGAGAAGAGACCTGCGGCCGCAGGTCTCTTCTTTGGTTTTTGGGGATGGTCGGTCAGTCGCCACCATGTTTACTGCGTCAGTTAGCTGCTGTCCCCCGGCAAACGATGTGAGGGTGGATGACAGCGGTCGACTGACTAGAATGATTATCCTTGCCCATGGAGTCTATCCTTCACAGAAGGGAGACGGGTCGGTCCTGGGCGAGCGCCAGCACCCCAGATATTTCTGGGGTGGACTGCAGAAATAAACAGGAAAGGAGAAAAAGTGAAAAGAACATCTGGCATGATATTTACCCTGGTGCTGGTGCTGAGCCTCGTGCTAATCATGGCCGGGCCAATGGCCACTCCAGTCCAGGCGACGGAGAAAGTAACCGAGCCAGAGAGCGGCGGGGATGCTGACAACGACGACTCAATTGGAACACAATCCTGGGGATCACGCAGCAAGGTATCGGAACAAGACAACGATAGTGCCGTCGCACTTCTGTGGGACAGCCACAATACTAGTTACTATCTAAAGGTAACTGATTTCGGCTTCGATATCCCAGACACCGCAGA
Source organism: uncultured Dehalococcoidales bacterium (assembly GCA_964654845.1). Lineage (GTDB taxonomy): Bacteria > Chloroflexota > Dehalococcoidia > E44-bin15 > E44-bin15 > DAOUVR01. The sequence continues at coordinate 1,440 of CAZZJX010000240.1, read as the reverse complement.
CATAAAAGGCATCAAGGTGGAAGTGGATAGACATGCGACCCCGGAAACTGCAACAGTGCTGGACAACAGCATTTGCCTGGTAAAAGATGAAAGTATAGTGGGAGCTAATAGAAGTGAGGGTGCAGCGTGGCCACAGTCTGAGTCAGACTTATATGAATCGTATGGCGGTTCAACTGACCTTTGGGTTTCAAGCTGGGACCCTGGCGACATTAATAATTCCGGTTTCGGCGTTGCTATATCCGCCGTACTGCACAGTTCCCCGGCTGCAAACGCATGGGTGGACCACGTCCGAATAACTGTCTACTACAGCGTGGACGAATATTATCTCACCATGGAAGCTGACCCTGGGCTTGGTGGCACGGCAATTGATGTCACGAATTCATGGCCCTACTTACCGGATGAGGAGGTCACCATAATGGCGGTACGTGCCGAGGGTTACTGGTTTGATGGGTGGACAGCGGATCCACCCGAGGCCTCGGCCGGGCTCGATGATGCAGATGCCGCGGGGACCGTCTTCACCATGCCGGCTTACGATGTAACGCTCACCGCCCACTTTACGGATGATCCGCCGGACGAGGCGCTTCCGACAGTTATCACAACACCCGCCAAGGCGATCACCAGCAACGGAGCCGAACTGACTTGCAACTACACCCTGGGGGACTGGATTACTGTGGACCTTCGCTATAGCTACAGAGTGGCGGGGACCAATGATTGGGAGTACACCCCCTGGCGGCCAAGGGTAGAAGGTGATCCCTCCAGTTTACGACAAGGTGGCCTACTAGAAGACACCACGTATGATTTCGAAGCCTGGGTTCGGTATGATAGCGCTATGGATCCGGGTGGTGTGCTTCAGTTCACGACCCAGGCGGGTTGCTTCATTGCCACCGCAGCCTACGGGACGGCCGCTGCCGAGGAGATCGATGTGTTGCGAGAGTTTCGGGATAGCGTGCTGCTGGAAAGCACTGCGGGCTCTCTATTTGTCTCCCTGTACTACCAGCTTAGCCCCCCTGTCGCGGATTTCATAGCAGGAAATGAACTTCTGAGGACCTTGGTCAGGGAGCTCTTGATTGACCCTATTGTTCGGGTTGTGGAAGCTACGGGAGATGTGTGGCGGAACTAACGTAGGCAAAATAGTTCATGATGGTAAGCAGCTGGGGCAGGTCTAATCCCGGCCCCAACTGCGATTCATTTGATCCCTCGCCCGGACGCTCTCCTCGGATCGAGGAAGCTCACTCCGAAAAGGAGAACGGCACTTACAGCAAAACCTATGAGGCCAAGGTCTTGTTTGAGAGGAATGTCAAGGCCCGGGACCCTTCCCAGCAATCCCACTACCCCACCACCTATGAGAGCAGCCAGAGCACCTCGTGGAGTCACCCTTAGCTTCTCCCTGTAAAACCCTGCGATCACCGGAACAACCAAGCCGCAAGTAAATATGGTGTA
>CAZZJX010000239.1:0-2895 GCA_964654845.1 uncultured Dehalococcoidales bacterium | reverse complement strand
GGCAGCATTATGTAAGTCGACAGCTTTTTTAAAGCAGTGTATCATAGAAAAGCTGGTTACTACGGGCTTACCCCCAGTATTCAAGAAGCACTTAGTGCTCTTGCAGCGTATTGAAGTACAATCAAATTCGGAGGCTTTGAGATGAACAACGAGTTAAAAATCATAACGTGTCTCGACGTCAAAGATGGAAGGGTAGTGAAAGGGGTGAAATTTGCAAACCAGCGGGATGCCCGTAGTCATATTTCCCCCCGAATCCAAAATGGAGGATGTAAGCACGAATGACTGCACTAGAGGACTTGAGCAAGCTGGCGGCAACCCTTAATAATCCATACATAGAACGCTGGAAGGAAAAGGGGGGTAAGGTTATTGGCTACTTCTGCACGTATGTTCCAGTGGAGGTCATTCACGCTGCCGGTATGCTCCCTTATCGGATGAGGGCCACAGGGAGCACAAGCTCGGAACTCGGGGACGTTTACGCAGCGTATTCCATGTGCACCTTTTGTCGCCACTCACTCGACCAGGCTATGAGAGGAGAGTACAAATTCCTTGACGGGCTTGTTGCTCTCCCAAGTTGCGACCATGTCCGCCGTCTGTACGATACCTGGAAAGCTGGCAAAGTCGAGCTTCCCTATTCCCCCTTCTATTTCCACTTTCTTAGCGTGCCTATGAAGGTTGAGGCGCAGGCTGAGGAATGGCTGGCCAGTGAATTAGGCAGGTTCAGGCGGAGCCTGGAGGATCACTTCCAGGTGACAATCACCGATGAGGCATTGCGTCAGAGTATCAAAGTCTACAATGAGAAGCGCAGGCTGCTAAGGAGCCTTTATGAACTGAGGAAGCAGGAGGCGCCACCGATTAACGGCAGGGAAGTCTTGGAGATTCTTGTCGCCAGCGATGCAATGCCAGTGGAAGAATTCAACCAGCTACTGAAGAACGTGCTGGAAGAACTCAGGGAGCGAGACGGTTTTTCTGACTATCAAGCCCGATTGTTGCTCGGTGGTGGTGAGCTAGAGGACCCTGAATATGTTAAGTTAATCGAAGACCTTGGCGGGCTAGTGGTCACCGACTTTATGTGTTTTGGGGTCAGAGACTTCTGGGACCTGGTTGATGAGGACGCCGAGCCGATACCGACTCTGGCAGGGCGTTACATCCAGCGTGTTTCATGTCCCCGTATGTTCGACCGTCCGCGAAGGCAAGAATTCGTAAGGAATTTAGTGAAGGATTTCAAAGTAGACGGGATTATTATCCAGCGGATGAAGTATTGTGATGCCTGGGGGGGTGAGAGTGCCATGATGCAGTGGGATATGAAAAAGGAGGACAGCCCCACACCCTACATGGTGCTGGAAAGGGAATATCTGATGGGCGCTGTTGGGCAGATGCGAACCCGGGTTCAAGCTTTCTTGGAAACTATAGGGAGGTAGTATAGTGGCAGAGAAATATCAGTTACACCGAGATGTGTATGAGATAATCAAAGGAACAGAAGAACCCGGAATGAAAATGACAGCGAGGTGGCTGGGGGGAGTCATCCGTGCAGTGGATGAGGGGAAGCCCATATTGTATCATGGATTTACCAGTTTTTCCGAAATCATGGTTGCTTTGGATATACAAACCCTCTGCTGTGAGGCGTGGGACATACTGGGAGTACAGGTTGATCCAGATCATGTTATCAAGAGCGTTGATGCGGCGCACGAAGCTGGTATTCCTCCTGAACTGTGTTCTTTTGATAAGGCGATTATCGGGAGCATAATACGAGAGGTAATACCACCACCAGCAATGATCGTGGTATCACTTATGCCCTGCCAAAATGCTGTAATAGGCTACCAAGCTATAGGACAGCTAACAGGGGCTCCTATGTGGGTCACCGATACGCCCTACTATATGGACGAAGAAGGGGCCATGGAGTATTGGTTGAACCAGTACACAGGTGTCATTTCCTTCCTGGAGGAGCACAGCGGGAAGAAAATGGACTATGACCGGCTCAAGGAAGTGGTGGAGGAGAGTAATCGCTGTGTCGAGTATTGGCTAGAAGCGGTGGAGCTACAAAAGCTGAAGCCGGCGCCTCGCAGCGGCACTATCGCGGTTGGCACCCAAGCAGGCATCACTGCATTCGGAACCCCTGAAGGCACTGCGGCGGTTAAAGGTGTCCTCGATGATATAAAAGACCGGGTGGCCAGGGGGGAAATGGCAGTTCCCGACGAAAAGGTGAGGGTGATCTGGTTCCAGCTCCCGGTCTTTTGGGACAATGAGTTGATGATTTGGATGACAGAGATGGGAGCAGTGGTTCCTTTTGTTCTGTTTGATGATTATCGTGTCGAGCCGGTAGATACCTCCACACCGGAAAGCATGATCAAGGGCATGGCTAAGAGAGCGGTGGAGACCCCCATGGCGAGGGTGGGGCGGAGCGACTACAACCTTGTTATCGAGGATGTATTGTATGCGGTTGAGGAGTTTAAGGGGGATTGCGTTATCTTCGCTTCTCATCCCTCTTGCAAGTGGATGTCGGGTGGCTTTGGCCTAATGAGGGACGCCTGTCGTGAGCGTGGAATTCCTGTATTGATGTACGATGTTGACCTCATTGACAGGAGGGTAACCTCTGCTGAAGAGTCCCGAACGCGGATAGAGCAGTTTCTCACTACGGTTATTGCCCGTTAAGGTAGATGGTGGATGTTAGGTAGAAACCTCAGCGGTTCTGGCTATCGAACTGGCCGATTAATAATAGATAGCTTGACAAGAATTCTCAGGCTAGTCCCCATACCACTGTTCTAATCAATAAAACGCCCTAATGTGCAGTTGGAGCCACTGCTCCACATATGGTGTTTGACTAAGACAGCATTATGGAGGTCGACAGCTTTTCTAAAGCAGTGTATCATAGAAAAAGCTGGTTCCTACGGGCTTACC
>CAZZJX010000238.1:0-2902 GCA_964654845.1 uncultured Dehalococcoidales bacterium | reverse complement strand
CGTCTCAATAGCTGTTGGGTCGGAGCCTGTGGCTGGCTCAGTGAAGGCGAATGAGGAAAGCGACATTCCTTGAGTCAGAGGCACTAGGAATCTCTTCTTTTGCTCCTCACTGCCATAGCGGAATATGGCCTCTTCAGTGAGGCCGTTTACTGCAATAATCGCCCCGGCAACCATGGAGGCACAGCACAGTTCCTTGATAACCAGGACATAGCCAATATAACCTGCGCCAACACCACCGTAGTTGGGGGGATAAGGCAGCCCGAAATATCCCAGGCTTCCCATCTCCTTCGCCAGCTCAAAGGGGAATTCACACTGGCGGTCAATCTCTACCGCCACAGGCCTTACCGATTTTTCGGCAAAATCCCTTGCCATGTTCTGGATCATGCTCTCTTGTTCGCTTAGCCTGAAGTCCATCCCGGCCTCCTTAAACTAGCCAAAGGTTTAAGGCCATGGTGAGGAAGAGAATCCCTAAGTATGGGAAGGCAGTTAGTTTGTAAACCCGCCAGGCATCGTGTGATATGCCAGTGACTAAAAGCCGAACAGTGGTAAAAATCATCAGGATACCCAGAATGTTTGCCACTATCAGATAAGGCAAACTGAGATCGCTAAAGTAGTAGAGGGCAATGGAACTACCGTACAGCAGGACAGATAAACCCAAGAGAAGCTTTATCACATCTTTAGCCTTCCACGAGATGGGGAAGTATGTGAGACCGGCAACGATATAGTCCTCACGATTGGCAATCATCACGCTCCATACATGGATTGGTATCCAGACCCCGATAAGGATGCACAGAAACAGAATGGTCAAATCCAGATGGTGGCTAATTGCCACATAACCGACAATCACCGGGGCGCAGCCAGCTATCGTGCCCTGTGGGAAGACGCAGGTTACCTTCTTTCGCCATGTTGAGGCTGCGATAACGCCCAGTAGACCGAAGACGAAGCAGAGTGGGTCAAGAAACCAGGCGATGATAAGCCCGATGACTACCAAGGTTATCGCCACAGGCAACATCTTCCACGCGGGGAAAATCCTTCTTGAAGGAAGGGTACGGTGCTTAGTCCTCTTCATTTTGGCATCGACCTCTCGGTCGATGTAGTTGGTTATGCCGTTGCAGCCACCGCTTCCCGCAAGAATGGCTAATGTGGTGAGTAGAAGCCAGCCTGTAGGAGGGTGGCCTGCGCCAGCTACCACGGCAGCGCAAAAGCCGATGAAGGTTAGCAGAATAGTCTCTCGAGGCTTTAGAACCTCGATATAATTTATTAACCATGCCTTGGGCTTAGCGATTGAAAATACTTCACGCTTGTCCATCACAGCACACCTGATCTAGACCAATCCTCTATTCTTAGCTTGAAATTCCATCAGTTGGATTCACCGTTTCGTCTAACGAGCTGCCTATAGTGCAGCTTAATAAAACATATTTTGATGGGTGCCCTTAATTCTCTTATCTACGCTAGAAGTAGTCGATTCCCCTCAGTAGCTTTTCTAATGCATTTGTACGTGTTGAAGCACCATTTGGGCTACGTTGAATGCCGAGTCTACCCCTTGATGCGTGCCGCAACCATAGCCACCGGCATCACAGCCTACGTAGAAAAGTCCCGATATCGGAGCCTTGGCTGAGGGCTTGTGTTTTCCACATTGGCCTACTATTTGACCTAAGCCGATGCACTCACCACCCTGTCCTGGGAGAACATGATCCCTGGTAAGCGAGGATACGTCAGCAGTGGTATAGTACTCCTTGTGTTCTACATTTTGAGGGAGTTCGGGCCAGATCTTGGTTATTGTCTGCTCAAGCTTATCCCAGAAGACCTGTGCGTTTTTCGTGTCAACACCTGGGGGGCAAAGTGTGGCAGCCAGAACACATTGCTTGCCGGCAGGAGCCAGGTCTGGATCAAAGTTCGAGGGTACTACCACCATGAGGGCAACGTCATCTGGAAGCTCGCCTGCCTTTGCTTTTTCAGCACGTTCTACATTGAAGTAGTTGTCGTCTGAAACGGCGAAGTACATGGGGCGTTCCACCACAGGCTTGCTCAGAAAGTAGCGGATACCCATGAGTCCCAGGGAAGGAACCAGATCCTTAACATAGTTCACGTACCTTTTGTCAAAATGCTCCTCACCCACAAGCTTGAGCACTGTAGGTTGAATTCCGGCGTTACTTATCACGATAGGGGCATGGAAGGCACCTTTGTCGGTAGCTACCCCAAGGACCTGACCGTCTTCAACAGTGATCTGCTCCACCCTGGTTCGCAGTTGCACTTTACTGCCATAACGCTCAACTGCCTGTGCGCATCCCTCAAATATCTTCCCATAACCACCCTTGAAGTACATCACGGTACCGCTGCTCAACATCTCCTGCAACGTTTTCACTGCCTCTGAAGCAGCCAGAAGATCAATAGGTGACACGAAGACGATGTTAGACCAAAGCGCCATAATGCTGTATAAGCTCTGAGGTACTTGGTGGCTTGAGATGAATTCGTGAAAGGTAACTTCGTCTAAGGCGTCGATCTCCTCAGGACCAGCCGAGAGAAGTGCAGTCATGAAACTACCCAATGCTTCCGCATCCTCAGGTATCGGATAGGCTACGTATTCTCCTGATGAGCTGCGATACAACATGTTGGCAGCCCCTTCCGGGTGAAGCAACTCAACGTCCAGCTCCAATTCCTTAATCAACTCGTCCCACCGGCAATTGTGAGCTGGCCCTCCAGTCACCGGCCAGAGTTCATAGCTGAACCCCTTACTGGATAAGGTTAGAGCTTTGCCTCCAGCCCTGTCGTTCTTGTCCAGCAGAAGCGTCTTCACTCCCTCCTTGGCCAGCAGGGCAGCACAGGCACTTCCCCCGGGACCCGCACCTACTACGATGACATCGTAAGTTTGGTTACTCATTACAATCCTCCTCTCCTTAAT
>CAZZJX010000237.1:0-2902 GCA_964654845.1 uncultured Dehalococcoidales bacterium | reverse complement strand
ACATCAAATCCCGCTTTTGCCGCCGCCCAAGCCAGAGCACATCCTGCCTTCTTGGTTATTTCTTCCGGGTCGGTGTGGGCCATCGACCCGGACTTGTCCACTACCAGGGCCAGTGCCAGTTTTGCCTCATCAAGCTGGTCCTCCTCAAAGCGTTTGAAAATCCTGGGATTGCCATTCCAGGAATACCTCATCGCTTCTCGGGGGTCGACTCTACCGGCAAGCAATCTTTTCTCATAGTAACTGCCGGTGGAGATTCTCGTCCTGTTAAATATCTGGTACAGTTGCCGCACAAGGACAGGGTCCGGCTTGACTTTGTATTCTTTGATCTCAGTAGTGCCGAGCTCGGAGAACTTCTTCTCCTCCACCTCGGTTTCGGCGGCATCATCCAGGTCCTTCTTCAGTTCCTCTTCCTCGGCGGCATCTTTTAGATCTTCATATACGCTGGCATCAGTGGCTGAGTCCTGTTCCTCTTCGGCCTTCTTCTGGAACTCTTCAAGGGCCTCCTGGATTTCTTTCTGAAGCACCTCATCTATGGGCACCTTTTCGATGCGAACCTTGCCCAGCTTCTCAATATCGCCAGTGAGCCGGCGACACATCTCGCTGAGTGAGACCAGGGATGCAAATTCCCTCGCCAGGTTTTCTCTCTGTTCCAGGGTCTCGGAGTAGATGAAGGCATCGATGATGTCCATAGCTCGTGGCACGATTTCGGGCTCTCGAACCCTGACCGGGAGCAGATGTCTGCGGCTCCATAAGACAATGGGGTCGTTTAGCCCCATTCTTACCAGGTTATTGACGAAATATTTCCGTGTTCCGGGAAAAATGTAGCTCATCAACCATTCAATTCTGGCATCCTCAAGAAAATCGAAGGCTTCCTTCTCCTTCCCCTGAAGTTTAAATGAATTTTCGGTGAACAGGATGTGACCAAGGGCATGGTAGTTCCATCCTTTCCAGATGGTGCACCTTTCCTTGAAGGAAAGCTTATCGCTATTGGGGAAGACGACGTTGAGCTGTATGTCTTTGCCGTCGGTGGCGACCGGGGAGGAAAAATGGTAAAAGCGCCCTATCTTGACCGATGTACTCTGTCCTGAGAGGGCCCGGTTTATGATTCTACCAACCGACTCCAGGTTCTTGACGACGGTTTGCTCTTTCAAAGGCCGACTGCCTCCATTATGTCGGCGACCGCTTCTTTACCGATGCCCTCAAATTTCTGGACGAGTATATTCTTGGCCACATCTTTCCCGAATAGCTCGGCATTTCTCATATACTGTTGAAGTCCTCGAATAGAGCATACGCCCTCGAGTTCCCCTGCCCTGATTGCCTCGTCGATTTTCTCCTTGAGGGTGATCAGCTCGGGGGGGAACATCTTGGTGACGGCAGGATTTCCGTCATACTCCAGCACAATACTGAATCGGTCGAATAGCGCTTTGTTGAGGGGCTTGGTTCCCTCGTATTCGGGGTTCATTGTGGCACAGAAAACGAAGTCAGGGTGGGCGTAGATGACCTCACCATCCTTCTGCGTTAGCGTCATCCTTCTCTCGTAGTCGGTGATTGAATGGAACACGAAGTTCGCTCCCGGCTTTGCCCCATTCAACTCGTCGGCCACGAACATCCCCCCATGCCTCATGAAATGGGTAAGGACACCGTCCTGCCAGGCAAAGCCACCTTTTCCCGAAGGAATCCAGGAGCCAAACAAGTCCTCAGGGCTTATTGCGTCATAAAGCTGGACCCTGACATAGGGGAGCTTCAGTTTGTAGGCAGTTAATCGCAGGACATGGGATTTGCCCGTACCCGTTTCACCAACGAGCAGGATGTTTCGCCGGTCTCGGATTGCGTTCTCCAGGATGAGTGTGTCCAGCGTTTCACCGACGCGCCGCGGGTAGTACGGAGGAGGCTCTTCCTTGATTAGATAAGGAGAGTTGGTGTGGTCAGCGAACTTCTTCGGTCTAAATGTCTTGGAGCTTACTCGAGGTTTGGCAGCTTTGAGCTGCCTGGCCTTATCATTCCCCATATCCATCAGCCTCAACCCTGGCGCAGAGGGTATAAAGTGCTCTGATCCGATTTACCTTCAAATTATCTGCCCCCGCCTTCTTGAGTCGAGCGCCACCTCAAAGCTGCGGTGGAGCTGACGTTGCAATGAAAAGAACCTTTTATGTGTATTCCACCCTATTTAGTTTCTGCTCCACTCGTAGAAGCTATTATAGCAACAGGGAGTCGGTGATGCAAGAGTTTCATCACCTCGCTGGAGACGGACCCCTATCAGCCGGGCGAAAATACGTAAATCGAACCAATGACAGAGGTGAGCCAGGGGTTGACAGCGGGGCGTGTTTACATTTAGTCTTTCCTACACTTTGTGAGGAGGTTTGAGATGGCAGCCGAGGTAACGGTAAGTAAAACGAAACCGATGACGGTGGCGTTTGTCTCCAGGAAAGGACCTTACTCCCAGCTAGGTGAAACCTTTCCCAAGCTGTACGACTGGCTTCGGGAGAAAGGGTATGAGCCAGCGGGGCCTCCTTCTGGCGTTTATTTCAACAGCCCGGAGCAGGTACCTCCTGAGGAGCTATTGTGGGAGATCCGCTGCCCCATAAGCGGCGATATGGCCCCCAGTGGGCCTGATGAGCGGGGCTTTGGGGTCAAGAGGGTGGTGGAGGTGGAGGTCGCCTGCACCATGCACAAGGGACCCTTCGACCAGGTGGGGCCGGTATACGGCGCCCTCATCGGGTGGATAATGGAGAACGGGTACGACATCACCGGTCCATCTGAGGAAGTGTATCTAACCGATCCAGATTACACTCCTGCTGAGGAGCTAATCACCGAGGTTCGCTTCCCGGTGAAGAAGAAGTAGCGGGCTTTGCGCTTTGCCGTGCTGCCTGATCGATTAGGGTCGGCGAGTATGCACTCTATA
>CAZZJX010000236.1:0-2918 GCA_964654845.1 uncultured Dehalococcoidales bacterium | reverse complement strand
ATGTCATCCAGCGCCCCCCCAGTGTCTGCCGGGCAAACAGCGATTCGGACACCCCAAGCCCGGAAACCGAGCTCATTCGCTGGCCTCTAACTTGAACTCGGGGGGGGGGGTACGGTCGTTCTTGCGATGGATGGCGGCTTTGCAATACTTCATACAAGCGGTCTGCGTTGGTTTTGCTGGTTGGTGTGATACCTCCGATTCTACCAACACTGGGAGCGTTTTTTTATAGTTGGAAACTATTACCTGGCATCCGTTTACAGCGTTTGCTCCAAAGATAGTAAACCTGATGAGATGAGTAGAAGATGAAGACATTACTATTCAATAGCTTTAAAGACAAAGGGCACAATGCCTACGATACCAGGTGACTAGATGCTCTCAGTACTTTCCAATCCATAAATGTCTGCAGTAGGAACGCCGGTTACCCGGCGCCCCCTGCACAGTCCCGGACGTGCGGTATTGCCGCATCCGGTTCCTCGGTCGTACTCGCTTTCGCGCAAGACAGCACCATCATGCGAACGCCCTCCGGGGCGACCCCACCATAATGCGGGGTTTCCTGAACAGGCCACGGTCCACCGCTCTCCAGAAGGTCTCTCGCGTGAAACTCTTCCGCTTACCGCCCCGTCGATTGAGCCATTTGAATGTACATTCCATAGCCCACAGATAGAAGCGATTGATCGAGTGTCCGTTGCCTATGATCCCGAAGTAGTTGTAGTGACCTGTCAGTCGCCTATTGAGGCCTCTGACAAAATCACGTTTCGACAGGTGTCTCTCCTTTTTGATCCACGCCTTGAGTCGGCGGCTCGCCCCTTGCAGCTTCTTTGGGGCGGTTCGTCGTTTCACCCGAGGTTGGCCTTTACGATCTTTTTCCCAGTAGAATTCAAATCCCACAAAGATAAATCGCTTGCCCTTCCTCAAGTAACGGCGGCTAAATGGGAGCCTGTTGGTCTTCTCTTGTGCTATCTCAAGGCCAAATTTCTGCAGCCTTTTCGGCAGCATTCGATAGAACCGCTCCGCATCGTCTTCGTGCTCAAATGCACAGACCCAGTCATCAGCGTAGCGCGTTAGTGTCGCTTTGCCTCGACAGGATTTCATCACCACACGATCAAACCAGAGATCTAGGGCGTAGTGTAGATAGACGTTCGCCAGTACGGGAGAGACGATACCTCCCTGTGGTGTCCCGGTTTCGGGGTTGATCACTTTCCCGTCCGTTTCCAGTATACCGGCCTTCAGCCATTTGCGGATCAATCCCAAGAATGCCCGGTCATCAATGCGCTGTTCAAGCATCTCAAGAAGCCAGTCATGATCCATGCGGTCGAAGAAGCCTCGTATGTCAGCTTCCACAACCGTGTGATATGGGCCAAACTGGAGCTCCCTGGTCAGTTCCGATACAGCATCATGAGCGCTACGTCCTGCTCTGTATCCGTAACTGCAATCCAGAAAATCTTGCTCATAGATTGCTGTCAGCACCTTTGCTGCGGCCGATTGAATCAGCCGATCTTCCAGGGCCGGGATACCAAGAGGACGCTGCTTCCCGTTCTCCTTAGGTATGTAGACACGCCGCACCAGTTTGGCACGGTATCGTTTAGCTTTCAGTCGCTCTACCAGTCGCTGAATGTTGGCGTGCAGATCCTCCGCATACGCCTCGGCAGTAACATCATCTACCCCACTGGCTGCTCCCTTGTTAAGAGATACCCAAGCATGGTAAATCAGCTCCTCATTCAGACATCGATAAAGGTCTCGAAAACGGTGTCGCTTCTTGGTCTTTGCCTTGTTTGCTATTCCCCACAGGAAGGTTGGCTCGCCTTGTTCCAGTCCGACTCTGTCTGGTGCGAGTTGCCTTTGCGGGCTACGTACTTCCGTCAGGTCCTTCCCCATGTTCATGGCTTTCCCATGCGCTGAGTACTATGCCTGATAAGAGACCCCGGTGGCATACGGCAATGCTCTGCCTGCCCTAAACCAGGCTTCCACAATGAGTGCTTAGACTGCTGCATAGCCCTGTGTCCGAGTTTCCTCTTCTGTGCCTTAATATCAGTAGGTCTTACACTCATGCTTCATCCCGGTGGGAGCCAGTCGGGGCTTCCCGAGTTCTACGTCTCATCTCTTCCTGCATGCCACGGCCTGTCGACTCCGGCGGACCTCCACACCCTCGCCAAGTCGGGTGCTTCTGTGTTGCCTTCGGTGGGCCATTAACCCCTCGGCATCCGCAAAAACTAAATCTCGAAGCTGTACCAGCACTTCAGGGTGCGCGACCACCCCTACGGCCTACAGAATTCTCTGTCTACGCTTCGCCCGCCTTGTTCACCATTCCTTTGGCTCCGCCACGGACGCAAGACTCGATACGGGTGGGTGGCTAACCCTTACCCGGCAGGGACTTTCACCCCGCAAGATGCGACGAGCTTTGCTCGGCGCGAAATGGCACATACTTAAGCTCCCATCTGCCCTGCCCCGATCGAACCGCGTAGAATTTAGCCACGGAATACACGGAAATCACCGAAAAAACGATAAAACTTTTCCGTGCCTTCCGCGTTTTCCGTGGATATTTAGATGACATTAGCTTAAGTAAGTACCATTCGTCTTAGGGATATTTCTGATTTTCTGCCATGCAGCTGGCGATTGGGAAATTGTTACTCAGATCACCTTTTGCAGGAACTGGGAGCCCTTCAATCTGAAAATTTTCAATAAATCTGCTTCGATTTGATGCGTGCATCCCCAGGAGTAAAACGCCAGGCCGCAGGCTGCGCCTTCTGATCACGATCCACCACGCAATCGGCCGTCGCGGCTGCACCGGCAGTACGAGTTTGAACTGATGAAGAGTGCTATGCGATCCATGGATCGCACACGACCCAGTTTACCCTTGAAGTAAGGACGGTGCGGCACGATCGCGCGTGCCTACCAGTGGCATGGAACCAGCAAACTAT
>CAZZJX010000235.1:0-2952 GCA_964654845.1 uncultured Dehalococcoidales bacterium | reverse complement strand
CTCTATGGGGGCACGAGGCTGACCGTGGCTTTACGGTTGTTCATGGAGAATACTTGAGGGGTGAGAAGAGATGATTGTTGAGATGAGAAGGGACGCCAGCAAAGATCAGGTCGATCACGTGGTGGAAAGGGCACACTCCTTTGGCTTTGAGGTGCAGTTGAACCTGGGTACCGAAAAGACGGTGGTGGCTATCCTGGGCGGCGATACCGGCAAGGTACAGACCGATGTTTTTGCCGTTTTGCCCGGGGTTGAGGGCGTCATCCGTGTGATGAAGCCGTATAAGCTTGCCTCAAGGGAGTTCCATCCCAAGCCAAGTAGAATAAATGTATCTGGCGTGGAAATAGGGGGGGAGAGGGTAGTAGTAATGGCCGGCCCTTGCGCCGTGGAGAGTGAGGAGCAGCTTATGGAGACGGCCAGGGCGGTCAGGGATCTGGGGGCTGCGGTGGTGAGAGGTGGCGCCTTTAAGCCCCGCACCTCGCCCTTCAGCTTCCAGGGGCTGGAAAAGGATGCTTTGACGATGTTGTCCCGGGTCAAATCCGAGCTTGGCATTCCGGTTATCACCGAGGTGGTTGACATCAAGAACATAGGCTTGATCGCCAGGCACGCTGACATTTTACAGGTCGGCGCCCGCAACATGCAGAACTTCGCCCTGCTCAAGGAGTTAAGCAAGCTGAGGCATCCCATCCTGCTGAAAAGGGGGCTTTCCGCTACTGTCACCGAGTGGCTGACTGCGGCCGACTATCTAATGGCTGAGGGCAATCGGCGGGTAATTCTGTGTGAGCGCGGAGTTAGAACCTTCGAGGATAGTGTCCGGTTTTCCGTGGACATCAGTTCGATTGCGGTGGTCAAGCACTTCAGCCACCTACCGATCATAGTGGATCCCAGCCACGCTGCGGGACACTTTGCCTATGTGCCCAGCATCGCCAGGGCTTCGATAGCCGCCGGGGCGGATGGTCTCCTGATAGAGGTACACCGCAATCCGGAAGAAGCGCTCGTCGATGGCCTGCAATCGCTTACCATCCCGAACTTCGAGCGGCTGATGGCCGAGCTGAAGCCCATAGCCGAGGCGGTGGGCAGGTACATCTAGAGCTGGCCGCTGGTTAAGAAGGCTTCAGTTACGTGACCACTATAGGGATCATGGGCCTGGCCCGCATCGTATACTCCGGCATTTAATTGAGCAGGTGCTTCAATCCACCCGGAGAGGGGCAAGAAGCAAATCAATAGAGGGTGGTTCTAGAGTGCCTTTCGTTACCGGATACCTCTAGTCTCGAGGTGAGGATCACGAGGGGGCCCAATAACAGGCGAGCGCCGAAAACCAGTAACTGTTGAGCCATTGATTGAGTGCGAGGCAGGCTAATGTCAGTTTCACCGAGGTTGCGGCAACAGATGGCGGAGGGTGGCTGGATCAGGAAGATGTTTGAAGAGGGGATCGCTCTCAAGAAGAAACTGGGTGAGAGCAATGTTTTCGACCTCTCCCTGGGTAATCCGGTAATGGAGCCGCCCGACGAATTTCGCCAGGAGCTTCGCCGGTGGGTGAACCAGCCGGGTCCCGGGATGCACCGATATATGCCCAACGCCGGTTATCCCGAGACGCGTGAAGCCGTCGCTACATATCTTTTATCCCAGACCGGACTACAATTTACCCGGGATGAGATAGTGATGACATGTGGCGCTGCCGGAGGGATAAATGTGGTGTTGAAAACTATCATCGAGGCTGGCGATGAGGTAGTAATCTTCGCACCCTACTTTGTCGAATATATATACGATATAGAAAATGCTCAGGCTCTCCCCCGAATCGTCCCCACTGATAGCCAGTTTATACCTGATTTGAAGATTCTGGAGGAAAATATAACGCCCAGAACGAGAGCGGTGTTGGTGAACTCCCCCAATAATCCCACCGGAGCTGTCTATGGCCACGACATACTGAGCGGGATTGGCGGGCTGCTGGGCAGGAAAGAAGCTGAGTATGGGAGGGAGATCTTCCTTATCAGCGATGAGGTCTACCGCAGGCTGGTATACGATGGGGTGGAGTGCCCATATGTCTTTCAGTACCATCCCGGGACAATCGTAACCACTTCTTTCTCCAAGGACCTGGCTTTGCCTGGTGAGCGCATCGGGTATATCGCGTTGAATCCTCAGTATGACGGTCTGGGTGAGTTGATAAACGGGTTGGTGTTCTGCAATCGCGTGCTCGGTTTTGTTAATGCTCCAGCATTAATGCAGAATGTGGTGAAGCGTCTGCAGCACGCATCCGTTGATATAGATACGTACAGGGGGAAGAGGGACCTTTTATATAGTAGCCTTGTCGAGATGGGCTACTCTACGGTAAAGCCAATGGGTGCCTTCTATATATTCCCCAGGTCACCGATTGCAGATGATGTAGCCTTCGTTAGGGAGTTGCAGGAGCATAATGTCCTGGTGGTGCCGGGGAGGGGGTTTGGTGCTCCCGGATACTTCCGCATTTCATACTGCGTGGAGGACCCTGTTATCGAGGGGTCTTTATTGGGATTTGGGGCGGCAGCCAGGAAGTTTGGTATCTGCTAGCTTGTGTCAGGTTTGAGACTACTTCATATATGACGGTAGGCCTAAAGCAGGGATCTCGCCGCTTCCCCCCGCGCGCTCTGGGCTTCGATCTCCAGTGTTGACACCTTGAGTGCTTCCCTGGGGCATAGCTCCACGCATTTTGGCTGAGAGCGCCCCTCGCATAGATCACATAGCACCACCGACTTGGTGGAGCGATTCAGGACGATAGCGCCGAAGTCACAGGCCTCTATGCACCAGCCACACCCGGTGCAGCGCATCTTGTCAACGCGAATGACGTTGTTCACCTCGTCCATCTCGAGCGCTTCGCGGGGACAGGCTTCTATGCATGGTGTGTTCTCACAGAAACGGCAGGCTATACTTACGGCCATCTTTTCATCAATGTGTACCAGGTGAATACGGGAGAGCTCG
>CAZZJX010000234.1:0-2955 GCA_964654845.1 uncultured Dehalococcoidales bacterium | reverse complement strand
ACGGATACCTGTCCAGGCAATCCTCCACGCTAGACTTGCCTGCCTCGATGTCCTTGACATGCCTGACGAATTTATCTTTAGATTTCCTCAACACTGTTCCCTCTCCTTTTCCAGGATACTGCGGAGTTTGACCAGTGCCCGGTGCAGGATAACCCTGATATTGCCTTCTTTTTTCCTCAAAAGAGAGGCGATTTCAGCAAACTCAAAACCCTCGATAAGACGTAGCATGACCACCTGCTGCTCATCACCCCCCAGCTGTAAAATCGCCTTCCGCAAACGCTGCTGCTCTATGCTGGCCTCGGCAGCCCGCTCCGGGCTCGGCAGCGAATCGTCAGCGAGAACTTCGGCTTCGAGATATGCCCTGTCTTTTCTAGTCCGGTAAAAATCTATCACCAGATTGTGGCTGATAGTCATCAGCCAGGCAACAAATGGACTCGCCATTTTTTTATATCTGCCAATTGCCTGCCAGGCCTTGAGGAAAACCTGCTGGGTAAGGTCCTCGGCGTCCGCTTCATTGCCTACCCGGTAATAGATATGCCTATATACCCTGTCGACATGCATGTCATACAGCCTCCCGAAAGCCTCAGCATCATGACCGATAGCTCTCTGAACCAACATAGCCTCATCTGATGTTTGTCCTTCAGAACGGTTCTGGTTCACTCCTTTACCTCTTTTAACGAATTAGTCGCTGAAATGTTACAAAAACCTTGCCATCCAAGAGTTGTTTGTCAAGAATTTGTATGTAACTGTACTACGCCACAGAGAGTCCAATCAAGTTTGAAGTTGCCGAATATATGTTATAGACGATTGTTCAGTTGGGACTGCCTATGACAGCTTGGATAATTCACGACTGGCGACATCATTTTATTTTCTTCCGCTGTCCATCGTGTATCATATCCTCTATGATGCCTTTAGCCACGATTTGTTTAATACCGGACAGATTGCGAATTAGCATGAAAACGTCGATAACCAGGGCATAGCGTACCAGAGCCAGCCAGCCTTCCAACAACCAGATAAACAGAGGCAACAGGGCGAATCCGATGAGTATAGCCGCTCCAAATTTACGCGTGGTAAAGAACGGAATAGCTACTACTACCAGGGTAATCAGCATTGCCTCGGGGGCGAGCACGAGAAAGATACCTATTATGGTGGCTGACCCTCGGCCACCCCGGAAACGTGCGAACACTGGGAAATTATGTCCCACTAGAGCTGCAAAACCAGCCCCAAAGACCCAGAGCTCCGAAATGTTCAAAGCCTGGGCAATGAGTATGGCCCCCGCCCCCTTCGCGATATCAATGAGACCGACAAGAACGCCTTCACGAGCACCAATTTCGCGCATGACGTTAGCGCCGCCCATGTTGCGTGAACCGATGTTCCGGATATCTATGCCTTTCCTTATGCGGGACACAATGTAGGCTGTAGGAATAGAGCCTAAAAGATACCCGATTATTATGCTTAGAATACCCAGTGGCATGTCTTCACTCAGCTAGTTGACAGATTATCTGTCTCCAAGCACGCTAAGCATAATGAGACCGGGGCCTGTGTGCGTGCCGATAACAGGGCTTGTACGCGAGAGGTAAATAGGAACATTAGGATACTTTGAATGAAACCTCTGGATCAACCTGTTGGCTTCGTCTAAGTCACTGGCATACTCTACAGCTAATCCTTCAACTTTGCCAAAGCTTGTGGCAAAGTTGTACAGGTAGTCTATCGCCTTAGCTCGGGAGCGTTCCCGAGCTAAAGGATATGTCTCGCCATCCTTCATGCCGATGATGGGGTTTACCTTGAGCAATGAACCAAGAAAGGCCTGCGCTTTGCCAATGCGCCCGCCGCGTTCGAGGTATTCAAGGGTATCGAAGGCAGCACACATATCCACCCGGCGTATGGTGTGACGTGCTACGTCCAGTACCTCATCAAGGCCAGCCCCACTTTGGGCTGTCTTAGCAGCAGCGATTGTTATGAAACCCTGTGCCATAACCGCCCATTGCGAGTCCAGGACCTCTACACGACATCGCCTCTTCATCAGCCCTGCGGCTTGTAATGCCACCTGATAGGTAGCACTGAGCTTGGAAGTTAAACTGATAACCACGATCTCGTTTGTTTTTTCGGCAAGCTTATCGTAGGCATCGGCAAAAGCCGCCGGTGGCGGCACAGATGTCGCAGGCAAAACCTTGGTGGTCCTTAGCTTTTCATAGAACTGGTCAGGACTCAGGTCGAGACTATCGCGGTAGAGGTCCGTGCCAAAGCGGACAACAAGCGGAACCACTGTAATCCCGAACTCCTCAGCTACCTGAGGTGGCAGGTCAGCAACACTGTCAGTCACGATAGCTACATTAGACACGGATATTATCCTCTCCTCCACCAAACAACCCCGACAATATCATGTTGCGGCCACACGGGACTAGAATAGTCCGAGCTATCCGTAGATGTGACACTGCTTGCTCATAAACTACGCGAGGAACTGATACCAAACTGGAGCGGGCTACCAGGGCGAGAGGAGCCATTAGTCCAGCTACGATATTATCTCCAGTCAGTTAATTCGGCCTTTGCCAGCATACTTCCAAGTGCCACTAACCATAGCGAAAAGATCATTCCCACGCCTAAAAGGCACCAGCTTAGCGTATTCTCCTGCTGGATATCCCCGATGACCATCTTGGACAACAGATAAAGAAGACCAATCCCAGCCGCCGCTAGCATAGAGTGTGCCACTACACGCCAGCCTTTTCGTGTTAGAAGCTTATTTAGCATCATCGCTCCTTCATTGCCCTTCTCTTAATATTATACTCCATGGAGAACATCCTGAAAAGTGGGAAAAGTTGGCTGATTTCAGAATTGACAGGCCATGGTTCGAGGGATAGGATTTAATAGACAGAGAAAATTAAGACAGCGAGCAGAATTCGATGCAGGCTGAGTTGATATACAATCCTTCCGGTGGTCAGGTGGTCGTCAGACACG
>CAZZJX010000233.1:0-2961 GCA_964654845.1 uncultured Dehalococcoidales bacterium | reverse complement strand
ATTATCAATATGCCTACAGTGGGGGCAGTGAAGCATGCCTCGAAGGTAGCAAGCTATGGTGCCGATGCTGTGATTGTGCAGGGGATGGAAGGAGGGGGCCATACCAGCTACCTGAGCACCCTGGTTCTTCTGCCACAAGTGGCAACCTCGGTGAAGATCCCGGTTGTGGCTGCAGGCGGCTTTTGTGATGGCAAGGGATTAGTCTCTGCTCTGGCACTCGGAGCCGAAGGTATCTCTATGGGTACCCGATTTGCCATTACTAAAGAGAGTCATGTGCCAGAAAACGTCAAGCAGTTTTACGTGGACTCAAGCGGAGTCGATGCCGTGATAACCGACCGAGTAACCGGTACACGCTGTCGCGGACTCTTGAATAAGTTGGTGAGGATAACAGAAGGGGAAAGACGAGGTCTCGCCATAAAAGAGAGCATCTCTTCCCTTCTTGAATTACGGCGGGTATTTAATATATCTCTCTGGAAGGTTCTGCTCAGCGGCATGAGGATGAAAAAGGCGTATCAGATACCGGCAGGGCAACTGGGTAATGCTGCCGCCGGAAATCTCCGAATCAAGAAAGCTCTGGTAGAGGCTGATCTGGAGTGGGGCTTCATGCCCTGCGGTCAGGTGTGTGGACGGATAGATGATATCCCCACCTGTCAGGAATTGATACAGCGCATCATGCAAGAAACGGATGATATTATATCAGGGATATACCAGAAGAGATAAAAATGGTTAGTGACAGGCAGTCCGACTAACCCAATTTTGAAATACGTTTTGTCAAATCATTACAATCAACAAAATGAGAGAAGAGATGAGTGTCATAAAATCACGTATCAAGACAAATAGTCAGACTTTCAGGGAGAATAAGGCTCATAATATTTCTCTGGTTAAGGAACTGAAGTCGCGCCTTGAAGAGGTAGGACATGGCGGCTCAAAGCGACTCAGGGAATTACATGAGGAAAGGGGCAAACTATTTGTCAGGGAACGGATAAAGAGGCTTTGCGACCCTGATTCATACTTCCTGGAACTAAGTCCCTTAGCCGCCTATGATAGTTACGATAATGAAGCCCCTTCAGCAGGAATCGTGACCGATATCGGCATTGTCAATGGCCGGGAGGTTGTTATTATCGCGAACGATGCTACTGTCAAGGGTGGCTCATACTATCCCCTGACCGTCAAGAAACATGCCAGGGCTCAGGAAATTGCCCTGGAAAATCGCCTGCCTTGTATCTATCTGGTTGATTCCGGAGGAGCTTTCCTACCCATGCAGTCAGAGGTTTTCCCAGACAAGGGACATTTCGGGCAGTTTTTCTTCAATATGGCACAAATGTCCAGCCAGGGCATCCCACAGATATGTGCCGTTATGGGTTCATGCACTGCCGGTGGCGCCTATATTCCGGCCATGTCCGATGATACCGTAATCGTCAAGAATCAGGGCACCATTTTTATTGGGGGACCGCCGTTGGTAAAGGCCGCCACTGGTGAAGAGATAGACGCCGAATCCCTCGGTGGCGCCGATGTCCATAGTCGTGTTTCAGGAGTCGCCGACTACACTGCTGAAGACGATGCCGATGCTATTAAGATTATCCGCAGCATCGTCAAGAATCTTAATTACACCAAACACGGTGCACTTGAAACGCAATCCCCCGAAGAACCCCGTTATGATCCTGAAGAAATTTATGGTATCGTCCCGAAAAACCCTCGGAAATCTTATGACATGCGTGAAATTATCGCCCGAATTGTTGATGGCAGCCGATTCCTGGAATTCAAAGCCCTTTATGGCCCAACGCTGGTTTGTGGGACGGCACATATAATGGGTTACCCGGTGGGTATTCTAGCTAACAACGGGGTACTGTTTTCAGAAAGTGCCCTCAAAGGAGCACATTTCATCGAGCTCTGCTGCCAGCGCTCCATCCCCCTCCTCTACCTGCAAAACATCACCGGTTTTATGGTAGGCAGGAAAACCGAAAACGAGGGGCTGATTAAGCACGGAGCTAAAATGGTGACCGCCACCTCAAACGCTAACGTACCCAAATTCACTGTCATCGTTGGTGCCTCAATCGGGGCAGGTAACTATGCCATGTGCGGACGAGCCTACCAACCGCGACTGCTCTTCATGTGGCCCAGCGGTTATATTTCCGTCATGGGCGGTGATCAGGCAGCCAATGTGCTGACTACCATAGAAGTGAACAAACTGAAGAGAATAGGGAAGACGCTATCTGACGAAGAAATAAAAACAATCGTGGAGCCCATTCTGGAAGAGTACCAGCGAAATAGCTCGGCCTACTATTCAACGTCACAGCTCTGGGACGATGGAATTATAGATCCCGTTGATACCCGTAGGATTATCGGTATGGGCATATCGTCTGCCCTGAACGCGCCGATTGAACCCACTCGCTTCGGTATTTTTCGCATGTAACCGGATAATGGCGGCCCATAAAGAGGCGAAACCATGAAACTTGAGGAACTAAGGGATTTTAAACTAACTGAGAGCCAGAAGATGGCCCGCATTATGGCTGAGGATTTTGCCCGAAATGAGATTGCTAACGAGCATAATTGATGAGTTTGTGTCAGAGAGGTAATGGACAGAATTATCCGCCTGGTTCAACAAACAGGGTCGGGAAATACATCATATCCAACAGCAGATTATGAAGCATCTGCTCTAGCTAGATAACGGTTCCAGCGGGTATTTACCCGGTCCTGAAGTCTACTAATCTGCTCTTCTGTAATGTTTCTGAATCTTCCTTGCTCAGCAAGATATTCACTCACTGGTCTAAGATGGTCTTTTCGGGCGATGGACTCGCTGGCTGACGTGAAACGAAAGATACCGTTTTCAACCTCGTAGAGTACTACCCAGCCGGTTTCAACCGCAAGCCTACCGATTTTAATAGAGTCGCTAAATGGGAAGTCCCACCCCGGTGGGCATGGCGTAAAGACATGGATGAACCTGGTTCCCCGGATTGCCTT
>CAZZJX010000232.1:0-2985 GCA_964654845.1 uncultured Dehalococcoidales bacterium | reverse complement strand
GTATCGCACTGTGCCATCACCTCATCGACCAGGCCGCGTTCCGCATCAAATTTCAACGGCTTCCCTGGCTCTTCGAGGGTTAATAGCCTGTCCTTTATTGGTCTAGAGTATTTCCAACCTAAAGTCATCTTGCACCACCTTCGCTAAAGCTAACCTGAATGGCGTTGTTAGGGCAAACCTCGACGCAGTCCATACAGCCAGTGCACTTGTCGAAGCGCACCCCTCGCACAACGAAGTACTGTGGGTCTGTCTCACGGTACTTCTGCACTCCCACAGAGGTGCCCAAACCGAGCACATGCGTTGGGCATATGAGCAGGCACTTACGGCATGATAGGGGGTCACCACACTTTTCATCGTCAACAGTTATTGTCGGCAGCATCTCAATACACCTCTCAATCGATTCTTACCACACGTTTGCCAGGGCGGGCAGTTTGGACCGCTCCACCAGGCTGATGGCCCCCTGGTCACACTCCGTGACGCACAGGCCACAGCCGAAGCACTGGAACTGGTCAATATATGCCATATTCCTAGAGGGGGAGTAGTTGAGTGCCTTGAACTGGCACCGAGACACGCAGCGGGCGCAGCCGGGGCAAAGCTCAGGGTCGATCTTGGCCACATAGTGCCCCTTCCACAGGAGCCTGATGCCGAAGTCGACCACTGTCCTGACAAAGGCACAATCGGGATAGTCGCAATTGCATAGCCCGGCAAGATACGGGGTGCCAAAAGTGAACACAGTTTGCACCAGCCCCCTCTTGTTCATCTTGGTGATTACCTCCTTGGCCTCATCCGGGGTGACGTAATGCATCCCTCCCCGATAGGTGTCGGGCCACCGCTCCCACTTATACATCCCGGGCCCCATACCCATGCAGACGAAGTTTTCCTCGTCGGCGTAACCTTGCATAGAGCGACGGCATACACAGGTCATCAGGCCAATGGGGTAGATCATGTCGGTGATTTTAAGAGCCTCCTCCAGGGTGATGACCTGCCCAAAGTGAGTGATCCACGACGCAGCCTCCGACTGCTGCTTTATCTCCTGCATCTTTTCCCAATCCCCCTGGTCCCGGGCCTCCTGGAAGTCGCGGCCGATGACAGCCATCCCCCCGGCCGCCTGCGGATTAGTTTCAGCTCCCGATGCCTCGGCCTCCTCCCTTCTAATCTTGTAAAGCCGCCTTGCGTAGTTTGCCGGGTTAAAGTACCATCTTTCATATCCACCGCCATACTTCTCACACCAATCACACATAACGTACCTCCTTCTCTCAGCCTAGCATCTTAATGTGGGATTCCCTATTTCAACATACAACGAGAAAATTCGCATGCCCATGTATATTGTCACAACGATGATATGCACACGGCACCTTGCTGTCAAGCTTCCTTGAAATCGCATGGCGAGGCCGCAGCATCCGACCTCGAATATACCGCCATCGCGGGTTTCCCTTCGGCGGTAATGAAGATACGACAAGCTGTCTGTGCTTCTGAGAAAAACATGTCGAACTTCTCGCACTGACAGCTTACCAAAGGGGTAGGGGTTAATCGGGGATGTAATCGATATTAATCAAGTTCTCTTGCTGATTTTGGTGAGCCGTCGGGGATTCGAACCCCGGACACCCTGATTAAAAGTCAGGTGCTCTACCCCTGAGCTAACGGCCCACATTTAGGTCCAGCGAAAGAACAAACCGTTACAGTCACTTTGGGCTAGCGTGTTGGTCTTACGCCCACACCCCACCCTCTCCACGGACTGATTCTACTATGTCAGATTAGCAAATTCAAGGATGTATGATAGTCGAGATGACATATATATCGCAGCTTACCAGCAATGACCAGTTCACATGTTGTTTAATTTGAAATACCTATTCCGACACGCTGCCCAACCTAGAGAATAGGCTTTAAGCTTTAGGAAGCCTCAAGCAACAATAATACCTTCATGACCAAAAGTAGAGCATATGATCGCATACCCTATGAGCTTGACAAAATTTCCTGGCTACCATATAATTAGGTAAACGGTTTCCTATTGCCGTATATATTGGGGTAAGGAAGTATAGTTATGAGCTTCGAAACATTAGATGTCGAGAGAAAAACCCTTTCAATCATGAAGGTGCTGAGCGATTCCGATGGGCCCGTAGGTGCCAGGGTTATCGCCCAGCATTTGAAGGACTATGGAGTGGAATTGGGCGACAGAGCAGTTAGATACCACCTTAAGCTGATGGACGAGCGCGGATTAACCCGGCTCGTAGGGCGGCGAGACGGTCGAGTGCTCACCGAGCAAGGCATTAAGGAGTTAAATAGTGCTTTGGTTAAAGACAAGGTCGGCTTCGTGATCTCCAAAATCGAGCTTCTTGCCTTCCGCACCGACTTTGACTACGAGAAGCTTTGCGGTGTGATTCCCGTTAATGTCTCTTTATTTCCTCAGGACAAATTCAATGAAGCGCTTCAAGTGATGAGACCCGTTTTCGAAACAGGGCTTTGCGCAAGTGACCTAGTAGCTGTAGCCAGCGAGGGAGAGCGACTGGGGGAACTAACCGTCCCCTACGGCAAGATAGGGATGGCCACTGTTTGCAGCATTATAATCAATGGCACCTTACTCAAGGCCGGTGTCCCTATGGATTCAAGATTTGGCGGCATACTTCAGATTCGAAACCGCAAGCCCCTTCGGTTCGTGGAACTGATTCACTACGCTGGCTCCTCGCTTGATCCCTCAGAGATGTTCATCAGGGCAAAAATGACCTCCGTCAGCAAGGCAGCCGAATTAGGTGATGGGGAGATATTGGCCAACTTCAGGGAAATTCCCGCTCTTTGCCGACCGATAGCAGAGCAAGTGGTTACAGGGCTAAAGCAGGCCGGATTGGGAGCGATTATTATTATGGGGAGTACCAGCGAGCCAGTCTGCGAAGTCCCTGTGGATCTCAACCGGGTTGGGATGATTATGCTCGGCGGCTTGAACCCGGTTGCCGCCGCTGAGGAAGCTGGTATAGAGACGGGTAATTATGC
>CAZZJX010000231.1:0-2991 GCA_964654845.1 uncultured Dehalococcoidales bacterium | reverse complement strand
GTCCCATATCGATGATTTGGTCGGCGGCGCGCATCATCGCCTCATCGTGTTCCACGACCAGGATTGTGTTGCCAAGATCCCTTAGCCTTTTCAGGGTTTCGATGAGGCGATAGTCGTCGGCAGGGTGGAGGCCCACCGTTGGTTCATCACAGATATAGAGCACACCCATAAGCCCGCTGCCAATCTGGGTGGCGAGGCGAATTCGCTGAGCCTCGCCGCCGGAGAGGGTGCTTGAGGCGCGGTCGAGGGCGAGATAGTCGAGGCCTACATCCTTGAGAAAGCCGAGCCTGGCTCTGATTTCCTTTAGGATTTGGCGGGCGATAGTAAGCTCTCGCTCGCTGAGGACGGGCTTTCTCTTATCGATGCTATCTAGAAGGTCGATCCATTCCCTTGCCTGCTCAGTGAACATTGCGGTCACCTGAGCGATGTTCTTGCCCCCGATAGTTACCGCGAGGGACTCTGGCTTCAATCGCCGCCCTTGGCATGCCGGGCAGGGGCGGGAAGACATATAGCGCTCGATGTGCCAGCGAGTATTGTCGGACTCGGTGTCTCTGTGGAGACGCTCCAGGTATGGGATCACTCCCTCATAGCCGGTGAAATATTGCCGAACCCTACCGAAGCGGTTTCGATGCCTTATGAGTTCCCCCTCCTCGCCATTAAGTATGAGGTTAAGATCGTCCTCGCTTATCTCCTTAACAGGCACGCGAAGGGAGAAGCCGTAGTTCCTTGCCAGCTTTTCCAGCTCATATGAGCGCCAGGAAAACCACCATCCAGGATGGATGGCGCCCTCAGTAATAGAAAGCTCCTTGTTGGGAATGATCAGATCGCGGTCGATCTCCATCTTGACCCCGAGCCCGCCGCAGTCGGGACAGGCTCCATGAGGGCTATTGAAGCTGAAGGTCCGGGGTTCAATCTCACCTATGCTGATGCTACAGCGTACGCAGGCAAAATGCTCTGAGAAGAGAAGTTCCTCGCCATCGGTCACCGACACCAGCACCACCCCAGTACCCAACTTCAAAGCGGTCTCCACAGAGTCGGCGATTCGACTTTGCTGCTCGCTTCCTTCGATGACCAGCCGATCGACCACCGCCTCAATGGTATGTTGTTTGTACTTGTCCAGGTCGAAATCCTCGGAAAGGTCGTGAATGCTTCCATTGACCCTGACCCGTACATAGCCTGCTTTTCTCAGGTCATCAAAAACCCCTTGGTGTTCCCCCTTACGGTCCTTGATTAAGGGGGCCATGACCATGATTCTAGCTCCCTGGGGGAGATTGAGGATGGCATCCACGATCTGCTGCACCGTTTGCTGTGTGATCTCCTGCCCGCAGTGGGGGCAATGGGGGTGGCCAACGCGTGCAAAGAGCAATCTCAGGTAGTCATAGACCTCGGTTACTGTGCCCACAGTGGAGCGGGGGTTTCTGCTCGGGCCCTTCTGGTCGATAGAGATCGCTGGGCTTAGCCCCTCGATATAGTCGACGTCTGGCTTCTCCATCTGACCGAGGAACTGGCGAGCGTAGGCGGATAGAGACTCGACATAACGGCGCTGGCCCTCGGCATAGATGGTATCGAAGGCAAGCGAACTTTTACCCGATCCGGAGATGCCGGTGATTACCACCAGTTTGTCTCTGGGGATAGCGACATCGATGTTTTTCAGGTTGTGCTCCCGAGCTCCTCTAACGAAGATCGTGTCCTGAGGCATACACCCGCTTCCTCCCTTGCTTACTCAGCAATTATTAGTGTAGCACGCCACTAGTAAACGAAACAAGAGTTATAAATAATAGTTGCATTTTGTGTAATATTGATATATAATAGCGCACGGTGGACCTGGACTGGCGTTTCAGCATGACGACCTCGCAAA
This sequence comes from uncultured Dehalococcoidales bacterium, assembly GCA_964654845.1. Classification (GTDB taxonomy): domain Bacteria; phylum Chloroflexota; class Dehalococcoidia; order E44-bin15; family E44-bin15; genus DAOUVR01. The sequence continues at coordinate 1,133 of CAZZJX010000231.1, read as the reverse complement.
AGCGAGATAGTGGTTTGTTTCGGCACAAGTATGACAAAGAAATCCGACAAACAGGGTCTTAAGCTGTACCGGCAAGGGGCAACCACCAAATAAAGAAGGAGGGCTGGTATGGCCTTGGAGGACAAGGTTCTGGTGTGTCGAGATTGCGGCAAAGAATTTATGTTCACTGCTGGTGAACAAGAATTCTATATGTCACGTGGGCTGCAAAGCGAGCCCACTCGGTGCAAGGAGTGCCGTTCGGCGAGGCGGCGCGATCGTTTTGGTGAAGCTCGCCAGATGTATTCTGCAATCTGTGCCTCTTGCGGCATGGAGTGTGAGGTTCCCTTTGAACCCAGGAGTGGGCGACCGGTCTATTGTACTGAGTGCTTTGCCAAGATGAGAAATCGCCCCTAGCGATTGTAATGTCTGAAAAGAGCCGAGACGATCCCGATGCGTAGGGATGTCCCGGCTCTTTTTATCTGGGAGGTGTTATGAATATCGGGGCTTGCAAGGTGAGGCTTCGCCTGCCGGAAAACCAGTCCCTCAAGGGCAAGCGGCAGGTTGTCAAGTCGATCATCCAGCGGGTGAAAAACAAGTATAATGTATCCATAGCTGAGGTCGATGAGCAGGACATTTGGCAAATCATCGTCATAGGGATAAGCTGTGTAAGCGAAAGTGCTCAGCATTGCAACGAGATGTTGTCCAAGGTGATGGATTTCATTGAGAAGACCAGGTTGGACGTGGAGATACTCGATTATGAGTTGGAAATCCTCCACGCTCTTTAAAACAGAATGGATACCTCAGCCTTATTGCACTATCTTAAAACACACCCTTTATTCAAAGACCAGATTGTCCACATTGAGCAAGTGCCCAGCCGCGATGTGAGCTACGGGACGCTTGTGGACTCCCTCCATCCCGAGCTCCAGAAACGCCTTGATGCTTTGCATATTCCCGCTCTCTATAGCCATCAGGCTCAGGCGATGAATGCCGCCCGCTCGGGTAAGAACGTCTTTGTAGTTACCCCTGCCGCCAGCGGCAAGACCCTCTGCTACAATGTGCCCGTGCTGGATGTGATGCTCAGGGAGAAGAGGAGCCGTGCCCTCTATATTTTCCCCACCAAGGCGCTTGCTCAGGATCAACTCAGGGGTCTATTG
>CAZZJX010000230.1:0-2991 GCA_964654845.1 uncultured Dehalococcoidales bacterium | reverse complement strand
TTGCAGTATGGATGAGGTGGTTGCCTCCTATGGCTATGAGATCGCCGTCTCCCGAAAAGACTACCACGTTCAACTCGGGATTTCCCAGCTTCAGGCCAGTGGCGAAGGGAAGGGCCCGACCATGTGTGGTGTGAAACGAGTCCAACCTAAGATAACCCGCCGCCCTTCCAGCGCAGCCTATTCCCGAGACGACCGCAATCTTATCTGGGTCGAGACCATCGCGGTGGATAGCCTTGATAAGACATCCCACTGCTGGCCCTATACCACACCCAGCACACCAGATATGCGGCATTCTGTCCAATCTGAGGAATTCGTCCATGATGTTTTGTTCCACAGTTGCTGTGTCTGTCATTGCACTACTTCCTTAATAGCTTTCAGTATGGTCTCAGGAAGGTGCACACTGCCACCCATGTGCGGCACGAGCAACGTAGTGGCCCTGCCTGCGGCGCACCTTTCTACCTCCAGCACAATCTGACCGTAGTTTAGCTCGGGAACAACGAAAGCCTTGACCCGTTGCGCAAGTTCCATGATGCGCTCCTCGGCGAATGGCCACACTGTTATCAGCCGCAGCAGACCTGCGCGAATCCCACTATCCCTTGCCTGCTGTACCGCCATTCGGGCGATGCGTGCGGTTATTCCATAGGCGCAGACTACAACCTCTGCGTCCTCTACATCGACCTCCTCATATCTTATTATGTCTTTCCTGTTGAGCCTGATTTTGTCCACCAGACGGCGCACCAGCTTGTCCTGGGCTTCAGCAGTCATTACTGGATATCCCCGCTCATCGTGGGTAAGCCCGGTTACGTGGAAGCGGTAGCCCTCGCCGGCTATCGCCATTGGCGGTACCAAATCCCCATCCGCTTTATAAGGCAGGTATTTCTCCGGCGCTACAGTAGGCCGTCTCCGGTTTGAGAGTTCCTCAGGTGATATTGATGATATCACTACCTTCTCGCTCATATGCCCCACCGCCTCATCGGCCATCAGCAGCACAGGAACACGGTATATCTCCGACAGGTTAAACGCCGTGATAGTAAGATCGAATATCTCCTGAGGAGAGCTAGGCACCAGCGCGATAATTTCATAGCTGCCATGTGAGCCCCACCGCGCCTGCATCATATCTGCATGAGCGGGTAGTGTAGGCAAACCAGTGGATGGTCCAGCCCGCTGTATATTGACCAGAACGCAGGGCGTCTCCAGCATCACTCCCAACCCCAGGTTCTCCATCATCAGACTGAATCCGGGGCCAGAGGTCGCCGTCATCGCCTTCATGCCCGCCCATGACGCACCCAGTATGGCATTCATGGATGCGATCTCGTCCTCCATCTGGATATATATACCACCCACATGGGGAAGCCGCTCACTCATCCTCTCGGCCACCTCGGTGGCTGGGGTGATGGGATAGCCGGCGAAGAAGCGGCAACCTGCGCTGATGGCCCCCTCGGCGCAGGCCACATCACCATTCATAAAAAACGTTCCACAGAGCACTCCATCTTCAGACATACAAACTCCCGTCAGCTCTCGTTGTCGCTAAGTTTCAGGTAGATGGCGAATTCAGGACAAAGCATCTCACACAAGCCACAGCCCAGGCACCTACTCTCGTCTGCTACTATAGCAAGGGAATAACCCTTGGGGTTCAGCTCTTCACTCATTTCGAGCACTGCCCTGGGACAGAATTCCACGCAGTAACCACAACCCTTGCATCTATCCCTGTCGATCAGCACTTTGGCCGGCTTGGTAGCCTTTTCCGCCTGATCGAAGGGTGTTCTCCACAACTTCATATCAGTTCCCTTCACATTTGACTGTTACAGTTATATCCCATTCACGAATGTTCCCCACCCAGCACTACCCCCTTTTATCGGTTGAGATCTCATCTGCCTGGTTTCCGAATGGTGCACCCATTCCCATAACGAGGGCAATCTACCGTCACCGAAAAGAGACCTCCTAGCTTATATCTTACACTCCTATCGCCGCAGCAGTCAAATCAACTTAGAAGACCAATGCTTCTTAAAGGAACTCCTGCTACGGTCCAAACCCGGGCTAACGGGCTTTCCGTCACTCGCTCCATACAGACCGTTTTTACACTATTGCATGTAGCTCTACGTAAAAAATGAAGCCTTGTCTTTCAACCATTCCCATCAACCTGCCCTCGGGGCACCCACACCCTCTTTTCATCGATGACATGAGCGACTTTGAGTCCATCCCGCTCCAGCTCCCGGCCAATAAATCTTCTACGCCACAGCTAAGGAAGGCGCTCGGCACAGAGAATGACCACACTCCTCTCACAGGCCAGCTCTTCAAGCCTGCTATGCCCCCACCTTAACTCCTCAGTGCCGACATAAGCCTCGTATCCCTTCCTTCGATATCCCCCTGGTTCCTCGCCGAGATAAATATAACTAAAGCCCTCTCTCTCAAGCAGCTGGGAAAGCTCATCCTTTTCAAAGTATTTGAACCTCGATGTGGGGAAGCGAAGTACGTCCATCACCACCTCAACACCTACGTCCTTGAGCAGCGCCAAGAATTCATCTGGGGTACGATAGCTCGTTCCCAAGGTATATACAACCTCACCGATCACCCTCTACTATCCTCTCGAAACTCACGACATCCTGATCATCTTAGGCAAAAAACCCCCATCTTTAAGGCTGTTCATTTCTTTTCGCCCCGTACTCAAAGCCAGCCCGCTCGGCGACGATAGTGAGCAGCCTCGACGAGGTGCCCCTGGGACGATACATATCCCGCTCCCACTCACTGATGGTCTGCTGGCGCGTGCCCAGCTCATCGGCCATCTCCTGCTGAGTAATGCCTAAATGCTGCCTCAGGGCGCGAACGCCTTCTGCATCCCACTGTACCTTCTTCTTTCTCCCACTTGCTCTCATAGAGATAGTTTACACGTTTCCGTGTTCGATGTCAAAGATAGCATCCAAGGGAAATAGAGGTCTATATAGAATATTTTAATAATATGAATAAGGTAAATTTATCTCAACTGCCACCAAT
>CAZZJX010000229.1:0-2994 GCA_964654845.1 uncultured Dehalococcoidales bacterium | reverse complement strand
CTCCAAAACGAACTCCAAGGCCGATGCCATGGTGGCCGGCTTCTCCCCAGCCTCCAGCCTGGCCATAGCTTCTTTCAGCCCCTCGACCTCGTTTGCCAACCTTACATATTCCTCTGAGCTCATGCTTTCGGAGACCTCCACTCTAAGGCCGTTCTTGAATCTTTCCAAGAGCATATCGAAATCATGGACATTGAAATATCGATTGAAGGTTGCTTGCACCGCGTTCCTGATGAGCCTTTCAATAACCTGCTCCTCCATTTCCTCCTCACCGCTCTCCAGTTCAATCTTCCCTTTGGTAGAGGCGATGAGAAGTGGTAGGTCGCAGATTCTGGGGGCTACCTCCTTTTCATCCAGCCTGATCCCTCTCCTGATGGTATTGCTCAATATATTCTCGTAATTTGATATGGACACCCGAACGCTCACCCCGGACCGCTGACTTATGTCGGAACTCCCTCTAGCCTGCCTTGTTATCTCAGCAACAATCTCCTTCATGAATTGAGGTATCATGGTCTGATGCAATTCATCATCAAATGTAGTTTTCTCCATCTCCATTATCTCTATCTCATCCTCAAGGGTTCTGGGGTAATGAGTCCTTATTTGCGAGCCATACCTGTCCCGAAGAGGGGTGATAATACGCCCTCGATTCGTATAATCTTCCGGGTTGGCGCTGGCTACAATACACATATCCAGGGGAAGCCTTAGCTTGTAGCCTCTTATCTGGACATCCCTTTCCTCAAGGATGTTAAACAGGCCTACCTGAATCTTCTCCGCCAGGTCGGGGAGTTCATTGATACAGAAGATGCCTCTATTGGTGCGAGGAACCAGTCCGTAGTGCATGGTGAGTTCGTCTGAGAGGTATCTGCCCTCGGCCACCCTTATCGGGTCGACCTCCCCGATGATGTCGGCAATAGTTGTATCGGGGGTAGCCAGCTTCTCTCCGTACCTTTGCTCTCGAGGAATCCAGCTTATCTCTGCACGGTCGCCCTGTTTGGCAATCTTCTCGCGGCATCTTTTGCAGATGGGTTTGTAGGGATTATCGTTGATCTCGCACCCGGCAATAGCGGGAACATCCTCATCGAGGAAACGAACCAGAGACCTGATCATCCTCGTCTTGGCCTGCCCTCTCTCTCCTAATAAAATGATGTCCTGCCCGGAGAGAATGGCATTTTCAACCTGAGGTACGACCGTATCGTCAAATCCGATGATGCCGGGGAAGAGCTTCTCCCCCCCTGTTATCATTCCTATTAGGTTCTTCCGCATCTCCTCCTTGACGGATAGAACCCTATAGCCTGCCTCCCTCAGTTCACGAATATTTCTTGGTTTCCTTGTATTCATCCACTCCCTCCCTTCCACTGGCTGTTGAAACAAGCCAACAGCCTGGATCGGATGCTAACATATCTCCTGTTTCCTCATACGCCCTACCCCTGCATCCAGCACAGATAAGCCTATGGGCTCTCTTGCGCGAAGTTTGGCCATTACAGGTGGCTCCTGCCAAATTTCGATGATACTCTTCTCCCTTACGTTCCCCAGCTTTGCCTGAAGCAGCATGCAGGGGTTCACATCGCCGTTTGCCAGCACTGTGATGTAGCCGTAGGGCATTCCAGCGGCACATCCTCTGCCGTAGTAGGGAATGCGCCGCAAAGCATCCATCGGGATATGCTTAGGTCGAATATCTTTCTCCTGAAGTATTAACGGATACATAGGACAGGCGGGAACCCTTATCAGTATGGGACAATCCACCTGAGCTTCGGCTAGCCACTCCATTATTTCGCGTCTTTGGTCAGGCTCAAGTGCATCGTCCAGGCATTCCCTTTTCGCCCTGCCAGCCAGCACCAGGTCAAAGAACTCAGCAGCCATTGCCCCGCTCTCCACCGCTAACCGAAGCATTTCGGGAACCTGCGACACAGTCTGTTTCCTGATGACCATGCCAAGCTGAAAGGGCAAACCAACCGCTTTACAGGCCGACATACCATCCATCGCCTGGAGAAAAGCACCACTCTTGCCACGAAAAGCATCGTGCGTTTCAGGATCGGCCCCATCAATGGAGATGGCTACCGATTGAACTCCCGCCTTCACCATTTGTCGGGCGATCGCTTTGTCAATGAGCGTACCATTACTTCCCAACCCCGTCATTATGCCCTTTCCTGAGGCATGGGCTGCAATTTCGAGAAAGTCATCCCTACATAGCGGCTCTCCGCCATCTAGTACCAGAAGTCCCACTTTCCAGCGTGCCAGATCGTCTATCAGCGATAACGCTTCAGAGGTTGACAGCTCGTTGGGAAGTTCTTTCTCCGTTGCATCACTGTAGCAGTGCTTACAGTTCAGGTTGCACTTGTTGGTAATGCCAAAAGAAACGAGGAATGGTGCTGGGATATTCATACTACTTACTAGTTACCCTCCTTTTCCCCTCCCTTCTCCCTGAGGAACCGCTCTATATCCTTAACAAGCTCATCGGTACTGTACTCCGATTGCATTTCTTCTCCACCCTTCTGCACAGCCAATCGCTCAAAATAATCGATAAGCTCGCTTGCCTCCATACTGAAGTACTCCTTGAGATGAGCCATCTTCTCCTCTATTTCCTTATCAGTTTCCTTGGCCCAGCTATCGATCTCAGTCATGTCGACTTCCAAGCCCGTCATCTGGCTGAGCACTTCGAGAACAGCCTTAGATGACCTGGGGTTCGCTACTTGTGTGGTATAAATTGGCATTTCGCCCAGTAGACAAATGCCATCGATATCCCTTTGTTTGGCAACCCCTAGCAGGAGCCCATTAAGGCCACTGATACTGCCCTCTTTGAGCAGTTTTACATCGTACTTCTCGAGTTCCTTAACCAACTTAGGATTTGTCGCCGCAGCTAACACCTTTGGCCTGCTGGTGTGGTAGATGTGGGTAGGGGCAGCGGCAAAGGTGTATAATCTCTTCGCCTCCAATTTCTGTGCCATATCTATAACTAGATTGGCAAGACCATATCCCTTTATTTTAGGCTCAGCCTCC
>CAZZJX010000228.1:0-3018 GCA_964654845.1 uncultured Dehalococcoidales bacterium | reverse complement strand
AAAAACCGACCTTGCGGTCGGTTTCGCTACTAGCTCCACGGAGCCCAAGCAACCATCTACAGGCTCCACTTCTTTGCCCCCGCTTTTGAAAACATAACCAGAATTATGCTTAATTATACTACAACCCTCTACCTCCTGTCAAATTCGTTATACAGCTTGTCATTCTGAGCCTGAACGAAGTGCTACCCCATGTCATTCTGAGCCTGAACGAAGTGAAGGAGAAGAATCTCGGTGGTGGTGGCATCGCCGGGGTAGGTTGGAGTCGAATGATCCGACCCTGTCGGGCATCAGCTCCAACGGTGCCTGGAGCTGATGCTCCAGGCTACCCTGTGTCGTCAATGTAAGGGCGTTCGGTTTAACACCCCTACAGGAACGGGTATCTTCGTTCGGTACAAGCCTCGCAATAGCGAGATGATGTCATGAATACCCTTGCTCTTCAGGATTCGAACCGTTCTTCCCATTGTCCGTAGTGTAGAAGCCCGACCCTCTATAAATTACCGCCACGGGTGATAACACACGCCGCGCCTTACTGTGGCATTGGGGACAGGTGACCTCTGATTCATCGTGGAAGTGCCGCCTTAGTTCAAACCTGGTACGGCAATCCAGGCACTGATACTCATAGAATGGCAAGGGACACCTCAAAGCTATATGACAATTTCAGACCTCAATGTCTTATGTCCTCTGAGGAACACTAACACTATCCTGTTGCCGGGAGTCAGCCCAGAGAGCGCATTCTCCAGGTCGTCAGCATTATGGATAGGCCGGAAATTTAGTTCGGTAATGATGTCACCCTGTCTTAGACCCGCTTTCTCACCCAGAGACGATGGTGCAACCTTGCCCAAAAATGCCCCGAACACAGGAACAAGACCGACCTTAGAGGCTAGTTTGCTGGCATCGGCTACCTGCAATCCGAAACGAGGTCGCTTGCCATTACCCATATCAGCCAATAATTGCTCCAATCGGGCACGGTCGAAACCAACAATTATCTCGTCGCCGACGATAACCACAGGCACACCCATTTGCCCTGACTTTCGCACCATCTCATTGGCGGCAGCCTTATCGACAGAGACGTCATACTCAGCATATTTAACCCCTCGTTTGTCAAGGAAGTCCTTCACGTGATGACAGTAGGGGCATGTAGGTGTGGTGTATATGGCAATATTCATCTCATGTCCCTCCCTTTTTCAAGAGGGGCGGGGGTGGCCGGGGGCCGAACACCCCCACCCCTATCCAGGATTACCAGGTACCTGGTTACAACTCCCGAAATTCACCTTCCACAGCGCCTGGGTCGTCGGTACCCTGGTACCCATCACCTTGGTACTCTCCGTCGTGTTGGGCCCCAGCCCCAGCATGGCTATATACCTCCTGACCAACACGCTGCAATATTGCCTCAAGCTCCTCCATAGACCTCTTCACCTGATTAATGTCAGCGCTCTGGATAGCAGAGCGAAGCGCTGCCACCTTACCTTCGGCTTCACTTCTTAGTTCAGGCGGCAACCTCTCTCCCACCTCGCGTAGAGTCTTCTCTGTTGTGTAAGCCATGTTGTCCGCATGGTTTCTGGTCTCAACTTCTTCATGCCGTCTCCGATCTTCCTCAGCATGCAGTTCTGCCTCCTGCACCATCCGCTCGACCTCCTCCTTTGACAGGCCTGAACTGGCGGTGATGGTTATCTTCTGCTCCTTGCCAGTGCCCTTATCGTGGGCTGAGACATTGAGGATGCCATTTGCATCGATGTCAAAAGTAACCTCAATCTGAGGTACTGACCTGGGGGCAGGCAGGATGCCATCGAGCATGAAGCGCCCGATGGTCTTGTTTTCAGCCGCCATCGGCCTCTCCCCCTGGAGCACATGGACATCCACGCCCGGTTGACCGTCCGCCGCTGTGGTAAAGAGCTGACTCTTTTGAGCGGGGATAGTGGTGTTTCGGGGAATGAGTGCTGTCATCACCCCTCCCAATGTCTCGATACCCAGAGTCAATGGGGTAACGTCCAGAAGCAGGACATCCTTTATCTCACCTTTGAGCACCCCTGCCTGTATAGCAGCTCCAACAGCCACTACCTCATCTGGGTTAACCCCCTTATGGGGCTCTTTACCAAAGAGCTGTGTGACTTTCTCAACCACCGCTGGCATCCTGGTCTGGCCACCAACCAGTATCACTTCATCTATGTCGCCGTCCTTCAGTCCGGCGTTTTCCATAGCCTGCTTCACCGGCTCGACGGTGCGCTCAATCAGGTCAGCCACCAGTTGCTCCAGTTTTGCCCGTGTGAGGGTCATTGTCAGATGCTTGGGTCCGTTTGTATCGGCAGTGATGAACGGCAGATTTATCTCAGTCTGCATTAAGGTGGAAACTTCGCACTTGGCCTTCTCCGCCGCTTCCTTTAGCCGTTGCAGCGCCATAATGTCCTGCTTCAGGTCAATGCCCTGCTCCCGCTTGAACTCAGCTACGATCCATTCCATTAGCTTCTGGTCAAAGTCGTCGCCACCAAGATGGGTATCGCCATTGGTAGACTTAACCTCGAATACGCCATCGCCTATCTGCACTATGGAGATATCGAATGTGCCCCCACCGAGGTCAAAAACGGCGATGGCCCTCTCCCCCTTCTTGTCCAGACCGTAGGCCAGAGATGCAGCGGTGGGCTCGTTAATTATCCTCAGCACCTCTAACCCAGCTATCTTGCCAGCGTCCTTGGTCGCTTGGCGCTGGCTGTCATTGAAGTAGGCAGGCACAGTGATAACCGCCTGGACAATCTTCTCCCCCATTTTTGCCTCGGCGTCCTGCTTCAGCTTTTGCAGCGTCATTGCAGAGACCTCTGCCGGCGAGTAGGTACGACCACCCATCAACACATGTGCGTCACCGTTGGAGGCACTTACGATCTTGAATGGAAGGACTTTGATATCCCGCTGCACCTCAGGATCGTCGTATTTGCGGCCGATGAGACGTTTTATGGAGAAAATGGTGTTCTCCGGGTTGGTCACCGCCTGGCGTTTGGCAGCCTGTCCCATATATCGCTCGTCGTT
>CAZZJX010000227.1:0-3025 GCA_964654845.1 uncultured Dehalococcoidales bacterium | reverse complement strand
CTCACAGATCAGTACCCTCATCGCGTCTTCGGATAGCTGCTGTGCCTCCAGACTCCAGCCCAATCCCAGGGGCTCATCGTATGGAGGCGCAACCAAAGGAGCGTATCCGCCCATGGCAGAGGCTATTCCTCCCACAACAGCACGGGTCAGGTTGTTCAGCGGCCGCTGTTTCGTTGTTACACTGGCGAGGAAAAGAACCCCTGGTTGCCGCTGTATCCAGCTCCTGGGCTCCTTTGCCTTGAACCTCTCCTTCATTATCCTGGCCCACATCCGCCGCTCCGCTCTCCGTACCGCTACCTCCGTGTAAAAGTCCATGCTGCCGCCCAGCGTTAAGAACGTCATCTGACCGGCGAACTTGTCCACATCCAGCCCGGCATCAACGCCAAGCTGGAAATAGGCAATTGCATTCGATAGGGTGAAAGCCAGCGTCTGTGCAGCGGTAGCGCCTGCCTCTCGCATATGATAGCCACTTATGCTGACCGGATTTAGCTGTGGTGTGTGCTCAGAACTAAAAACAATGCTGTCCCGGGTCATCCGCATCGATGGTTTGACGGGAAAGATGTACGTGCCTCGGGCTACAATCTCTTTCAAAATGTCATTCTGAGGGGTAGCAACCAGCTTTTCCAGTGGGATGCCACGCTTCTCCGCCAGAACGAAATACATCGCCAAAGTTATGTTGGCGGTTGGATTTATGGTGAAGTTGGAGGCAGTCCTATCCAGGTCCCTGTCACCGGTGAAGGCCACGTATAGCACCTCGATGTCATGAAGTGTGTCTATCGCGACTCCAACCCTGCCTACCTCACCCCGTGCCATAGAGTTATCCGAATCATAGCCGCACTGGGTGGGGAGGTCAAAGGCAATATTAGGCCCACCGCTCCAGCCCCGAGCCTGCATCGATTTGTAGAAATCCCGGCAATCTTCCGACGTTCCATATCCGGAATACATCCCCGCCCTTCGCACATCGATCGCCTCAGCCTGCCCCCTCGCCCGCATACGCATAAGCGGGAACACTGTGCTGGGGTATGTTCCAGCAGTATAGGGATATTCCCCGGGGAAGCCCACCTTCTCCAGAAAATCGTGATCTTTAACATCCAAGGGAGTGTAGAATCTAGTGGGGCTCTGTTGCAGCCGGTAGCGCCCCAGCGTTTTCTGCAGCGTTACCTCCTCCCAGTTCTTCTTTCTCTCTTCTATTTCAGCCAGGTTATCTTTATCCATCCTTACCCTCCTTCTGCTGAATGGCCACTGAACCCAAATCAGGCACGTATTAGATAAATAATGCTAACATTCCAACACAGCAAAGTCAATAATATGCCGTTACTCTAAAGGATACAATATAATTTTGAGACTCAAGTAGAAATGACCATCGCCGGTGGCAAGATTGCATGGCGCAGGTGAGGGAAACCTAAAAAAAGGAGGCGACACAGGCCGACTCCTCAATGCTCGTCCGTGTCCTAGCGCCTAAACAGCACCATAGGCCCTGTACTCTCCGAATACATCCTTCAGTGTCCCACACATCTCCCCCACCGAAGTATAGAGCCTGACACACTCCATAAGAGGAGGAATGAGATTTACACTCTCATCCTCAGCAGCTTCCTTCAATCGCTTGAGACTGGCTTTCACCGCCTCATTGTCCCTCTCCTGCTTCACCATAGCCAGATTCCCCAACTGCCTCTGCTCCGCCTCTTCCCTTTTCTTTGGATCGTAGGGATGTGCCACCAGCCTGCTTGTTGTCACCTCAAGCTCGTTCTCACCCAAGAAGGCATTCACCCCGACAACGATTCTCTCGCCAGTCTCTAGCTGATGCTGAAACTCATAGGCACTCCTGGCGATCTCACGCTGATAATACCCTTTCTCAATAGCAGCCACAGCACCACCCATTTCATCGACCTTGTGAATGATCCCCCACGCTTCCTCCTCAATCTGATCGGTGAGCGACTCCATGAAGTACGAGCCGGCGAAGGGGTCGAGCACGTCACATATCCCAGCCTCACAGATCAAGATCCTCATGGCATCTTCGGACAGTTGCTGAGCCTCCAGGCTCCATCCCAATCCCAGCGCTTCATCATATGGGGGATAGGGGGCAGGAGCATACCCCGCCATGGCAGAGGCCATTGCCCCAATAACAACGCGTGTCAAGTTGTTCAATGAGCGCTGTGCCGTTTCAGCCGAGGCCGGAAGTACAGTCCCCCACTGGGGTACTATCCAGCTTCGGGGATTCTTTGCCCCGAACCTCTCCCTCATTATCTGAGCATACATGCGTCGCTCTGCTCTCCGCACCGCTATCTCACTATATAAGTCCATGCCACCACCAAGCGTCAAGAACGTCATCTGACGCGCAAACTTATCCACATCCAGCCCAGCGTTAACGCCCAACTGGAAATACGCAATCACATTCGAAAGGTTGAAAGCCAGTGCCTGTGCAGCGGTCGCACCTGCCTCCCGCATATGATACCCACAGAAGCTGACCGGGTTTAGCAGGGGCGTATGTTCAGCGCAAAAAACGATACTGTCACGGGTCATCCGCATCGAGGGCCTTATGGGAAAGATATACGTGCCCCGGGCTACAATCTCCTTCAGAATGTCATTCTGCGGGGTAGCAACCAGCTTCTCCAGTGGGACGCCACGCTTCTCCGCCAGAACGAAATACATCGCCAGGATAATGTTAGCTGGGGCATTTACGGTGAAATTGGAGGCAATCTTGTCCAGCTCCCTGTCGCCGGTGAATGCCTCAAAAATGACCTCAAAGTCGCGTAGGGTATCTACCGCCACTCCAACCTTGCCTACCTCACCTCGCGCCATAGGGTCATCCGAATCATACCCACACTGGGTAGGGAGGTCAAAGGCGATATTGGGACCACCAGTCCAGCCCCGAGCCTGCATCGCCTGATAGAAGACCCTGCTATCCTCCGCTGTACCATACCCGGAATACATCCCTGCCCTTCTTACTTCTAAAGACTCGGCTACACCTCTCGCCCGCATGCGCATAAGGGGATACACCGTGCTGGGGTACATCCCAGCGGTGTAT
>CAZZJX010000226.1:0-3029 GCA_964654845.1 uncultured Dehalococcoidales bacterium | reverse complement strand
CGTATACCCCGATTACCCTGGCCCCTTCCAGCGTAAGCCTTCTGGCCATGATGAGCCCGATGTCACCGGAGCCCAGGATAACTACCTCTTTGCCGGGAAGGTAACCGTCGATATTGACGAACCTCTGCGCTACCCCTGCGGTAAATATGCCCGCAGGGCGTGTGCCCGGGATGCCAATATTACTTCTGGTGCGTTCACGGCACCCCATGGCAAGGACTATGCTTTTCGCCTTAATCTCCAGAGTACCATGCTCAGGGCTGAGCGCTGTTATGACTCTGTCTGACGAGACATCGGTCACCAGTATATTCAGCAAGCATTCCACACCTGTCTGCTCCAACTCTGTGATGAGACGCTCGGCATACTCAGGCCCGGTGTAGTCCTGCTTGAACTGTTCCAGGCCAAAGCCGTTATGTATGCATTGCTTCAGAATACCTCCCAGTTCCTCCTCCCTTTCAAGAAGTACGACTTTCCCGGCGCCGTTCTTATAAGCATGTATGGCGGCGGTAAGCCCGGCAGGGCCGCTTCCTATGACTGCTACATCGACTTCCGTTGTCATATTGAAGACCAGAAGTGTGCTATCTTAGTTTCGGATAGTTTGTTATCTCGGCAATCCTGTTGTGAAGTGGAGAGAGCGCAGGATACATTTTGATATACACTTCTCTAAACAATCGGTCGTAGATTTTGACGTTCTCATCTACTGGCTGGAAAGTGCTTTTAACCCTGACCATCCGCTCCACGGCCTCCGGAAAGCTTCTGTGGATTCCCAATGCCACTGCAGCGTCGATGGCGGCTCCCAATGCCGCAAGATTGCTGGTGTGCATCCTCATAGTCGGTAAACCGAAGACGTCAGCCGTAATCTGCATAATCTCATCACTTTGGGAACCTCCGCCACCGACCCTCAATTCAGTTATGGCGCTGCCTGAGTGCCTGACCATCAATTCACCCAGTCTGCGCAACTCATAGCCAATGCCCTCTATGATCGCCCTGTAAACGTGCTTTCTGGTGTGTTCGCCAGAGAAGCCAATTATCGCCCCTTTCGATAGCGGGTCGTTCTCTCGCGGATGCCAGTAAGGCTGCACCAGCAGGCCCATAGAACCAGGCGGGACATCGGGCAATTGCTCATCGAGCACAACTTCCGGCGACACACCCAGTCTCAAAGCCTCATCCTCTTCGCGTTTCCCGAACTCGCCTTTGAACCACGAAACCATCCAGTATCCCCTACCCACAAAACCTTCCAGCGCCCAGTGTCCGGGAATAGCGGCTCCCCAGGTAAAGAAGTCCATCCTGGGGTGGGTTACATATTTGCTGGATAGCAGTTCAATCACCGCCGCAGTGCCGTAGCTGATTTCTGCAATACCACTGGTGGTCACCCCTGCTCCCAATAATTCCGACTGCTTGTCCCCGGCGCCTATGATTACGGGAAGACCCGGCGGGACGCCAAACCTGCGGGCACCATCGTCGGAGACCGTGCCAGCAATCTCCACAGGGGAGACCAGTACAGGCAATCTATCGCGCTCCACACCGAAAATCTCATAGATGATCTTCCAGGGATGCCACTGAAGCCCCTTCAGGTCGATGGGGAACAGCCCAACAATCATCGAGGAACAGTCCTTAAATTCGCCGGTCAACGAGTGCAAGATATACGATGAAACGGTGAGAAACTTAAATGTCCGGGCATAATTCTCAGGCTCATATCTCTTAAGCCAGTTGAATTTCGACCTCCTCTGATACTCCCTCAGCCTCTCTTCCATTCGAGCAGCTTTGAAAGCAAGCAACATAACAGAGCCACCGGGCAGCTTCAATCCCTCGGTCTTGCGTTCGTCGAGCCAGGTGATGGCGGAGCGAACCGGATTACCGTTCTGGTCAACTGGCACAATGGTGCTCCTATGCGTGGTTATGGCAACGCCAGCAAGAGTATCAGTTCGTATTCCCGAATTCTGCACCACATTCCTGGTTACCTTTTGCGCTATCCCCAAATAGGCTTCGGCATCCTGTTCGGCAAAATCAGGCTGTAGTGCAACATAAGGAGTTACGGGCGATGACTCGCCATGGATTTCATTTCCTTTTTCATCAAAAACAAATGCCTTGATATTCTGCGTGCCGCCATCGATGACAATGAAGTGTTTCACCGCACCAGTCATTTAGTCCTCCTGCTAAGAATATAGGATTTACCCTCGCTCTTAACCACATTTCCTTTCCCAATGCCCATCTCCCGGCTGGCTATCTCCACAATCCTGGGCATACAGAACCCACCCTGGCATCTTCCCTGCCCAGCTCTCGTTCTCCTTTTTATCCCGTCAAGGCTTCTGACAGCTATTTCACCATTCAGTGCCTTTACAACTTCTTCTTCACTCACATTTTCGCAGCGGCATACGATGTGTCCATACCTGGGATTGACCCGGATAAGCTCGTCCTGTTCTTTCAGGCTCAGTTCCAAAAAACGCACATGTCCCTTTCTTACGGGGTTGAACTTATCATTGACGGATGGATGCCGCTCTTCTCGAATGATTTCCTTGACTCTTTCCGCGATAGCTGGCGTCGATGCCAGGCCGGGTGATTGAATCCCAGCAACATGCACCAGACCACGCACCCTTTTGGAGGGCTCGATAATGAAATCCTCCTTATAAGTAGCTGCCCGACACCCGGCAAACTGGGCGATTATCTTCCCTTTGTCCGGCTTTTCATAGTCGGGCTTCAAGCGCTCCAGCAGTGGCGCAAATCTATCGAACAGACTATTACATCCCTCTGCGGTAGTTGACACGTCCTCCCTATCGCATACTTCAATAGCGGTAGGACCAAACTGAAGATTGCCGTCCGTGGTAGGAATAATGCCGCCGCCCTTCGTGTACTTGCTCTCCTGTGATTCCGCGGCAATACTGACTGGAGTGAAGACAGTACGCACAGGCTGATATGATTTGTCGAAGATGATAGTCTCGCCCTTCCTCGGGTGGATCGTAAAGAATCTGTCGCCGGCGTACCCCGCTATCTTATCTGCATAAAGCCCGGCAGCATTTATCAAGAGCCCGGCT
>CAZZJX010000225.1:0-3035 GCA_964654845.1 uncultured Dehalococcoidales bacterium | reverse complement strand
GATCACAGCTCTAATTCCATGTACACCATATACTCATGAAAGTCCTCTGACATTTCAGTCTCGGGATAGAGCTCGATATCTTTGAACCCCACGGATCGATAAAGAGAATGAGCTACCCTCATGAATTGTGCACTATCAAGCAGGATCTTCGAGTACCCAATTTCTTTTGCGTCCCGAATTAATTGATTTAGTAGATTTCTACCAATCTTTTTCCCACGATAAACAGGGCGGACGTACATTCGCTTAATCTCACACGTATCTTCCCGAATACTCTTCATACATGCCAAACCTGCAGCCACACCTTCCACCCTTGCCAACAAGAGGCGACCGGAAGGTGGTGAAAAGAGATCGATCTCAGACATCGAATGGTCTAGCATCTCATTTACATCGACATCCTCGTCATAAAGTTCCTTTGCTTGATCAGTAGCCCAAGATAAATATTCAAAAAGCAACTCACGCACACCCTCAATATCATCTTGGCTTTCCACCTGATTCATCGTCACCATATTCTAAGATCCCTTTATGAAGTTCAATTTACGAATGCTGGCTAACGGTTTTGAGCTGAGCGGCCAGGGATATGGTTACTCGAAATCTATCCGCCACGCTTCCCTGGTCCGCTGCAGCGAATGGTTAGGCAGCACCATCGGTCAGGAATACCAGTTACATGCTGGCAAATGCGCCGAATATGATCAAACAATCTCCTGCGGCATGGAACAGCACTGCTCCCCATAAACTATCCGATTTTTGTATGAGAATCCCCCAAATCAGCGACAAGACCAATACAATCACCAGGAACTGGATCATCTGGGCTGCATAAGTTACCTGGGTATGTATAAGCGCAAAGACTACGGCTGTCAGAATATTCGATAGGCCTTTACCCAGGAAAGGCTCATACTGTTGGAGGAATAATCCTCGATAGAGTAATTCCTCCATTAACCCATTGGAAAGCACGAAGAGTAATATCCATGGCCATAGTGGTAACAGTTTGTCCAACACCCCTGCCTGGCTGTTGCTGATAGAGAAATAGGCAAAGGCGGGAAAAACGATAACGGCAGCGACGGCAATGGGAAGCCAAACGCGAATCTTGCCCCTCTTGAGATACATGGAACGCCAGTCAAAACCCATGACAGGCATCAACACCAAAATTGGAATCACTCGCAAGATGCTTTCAGAGAACTTGGCTGTGGCAATTCCCTGGGGGGTTGTAACAGTCTGTCTAAGCAATCTCAGCAGATCGTCACTGAAAAGAATACTTGTGAGAACTGCTGCCCCAGCTACAAAAAAAACGTAAAACACAGGCCAGTATGTTTTTCCTTTTTCGCTTCTTCTCAAGAACAAAGCAATGATCAAGAGTATTGCGGTGAGACCAGCGTGAAAGCCAAGAAGTGCAGTTTGCGACACGTACGGTGACAAAGTGATTATGGCAAACACCAGTGACGCCACGATGAAGAATAACAGAAAAACACTACTCTTTTTTAGCCAGCCAGAGTGGGTTTTGCTGATACTGTTCATATTATTCTCTCCTTCCATTCATTGCCATTTGCTGCCTTCTATGTAGGCGCTGCTGTCAAGCCCCACTTTAGCAAATCAATAAACCCTCCGCAATAACCTTCTGAGACAACACTCCTGGCAGCTTCCTTTGGCGTCGGGCACAATGTGCCTCGAACTACCTTCTATCCGTGCCGGTTCCCTATTGACCGGTCACCCAATGCTTTGTTCGCTCGTCGGCGATCCTGGAAGCTCTTGTGAGCGCCCCATCTAACGGTCGGTCGCTTTCGGACCCGGCAGCACAGCGGGCTGCTCACACCAGCCTGGTTGTCCTTCCTCCCTCTCTTTTCCTTCTAGGACCCTCTCTAGATCAGCCTGCTCTTCAATACCGCCCCTTCAGGAATGGCGCCCGTCTCCAGATAGCGCCACAGTGCAATCATCAGCTTCCTGGCCAGTTCCACGATCCCAATCTTGCGGATCCGCTTGCTGCCATGACCGAACTTCTTCTCATACCATTTCGTCAGCTCGCTCTCCGGCTGATACCTCAGCCACCCCCAGGCGATCTCGATCGCCATGCCTCGGATGTGCCGGTTGCCTGCCTTACTAATCCCCTGCTCGCGGTAGCTGCCTCCACTCTGGTGCGGCATCGGCACCAGTCCGGAAAGCGCTCCCACTTCCTTGCGGTTGTTGAACTTCCGCCAACTGAAGAATTCCATCCCAAACATCCAACTTGCATTCAGGCCGATGCCATTCAGCCGCAGCAGATTACGCACGGTCTCTACACTCTCTTCTTCCGAATGCCGCAGCGCTTCCACTCGCTCCCGCTCCAGTTCCTTGATATGCTTCTGTACTAACTGCAGTCGTTGGTATTCTCGCTGCAGCCGGGGCTTCAGCCTCTCCGGCAGCGCTGAGCCATCCCATTTGCGCACCCGTTCAATCTCTTCCAAGAAATTCTTTTTCACCCTCATCCGGATTCCTTGCCCCACCAGGAAGGACTTGATCCGGTTGATGTGTCGCGTGCGGTCCTTTTTCAGCGCCTTAAGTTCCCGGTGTAGATGGCGGTTATCCTCCGCTTCCACGCTCGGAACGTGCACCACGCTCCAGACATCTCGCTCCCCGCTTCGATAGCGGATCAGCTGTGATAACAGCTTCTCCACGTCCATTCGGTCGGTCTTTGCCTGCCGGGCTCGTCGATTCACCTGTATGCTCGAGCTGTCCACCACGAGGTTCTCGATCTCCTGCCCCACCAGATAGCGATGCAACCAAAAGCCATCTCTCCCGGCCTCGTAGCAGCTCACCACCCCGGCAGTTTCGTGCAGATCGAACCGCTTCTTCGCTCGGCGTATCTCATCCTCCAGCGCAATTAGATCTCGCGCGTTGATCGTTCGCTGTCGTGGCCGCCGTCCTGGCCCTGTCGTGAAGCCCAGCCTCCAGTGTATGTTGCTCAGCTCGAAAGCCATGTATATTACCGGTTCAAATGCGCTATACTTAATATTGCGGGTCGCTGCAGTATCCATTGCTCCCTCCTTTTGGAGTTTTTTGGAGCT
>CAZZJX010000224.1:0-3038 GCA_964654845.1 uncultured Dehalococcoidales bacterium | reverse complement strand
GTCTACTCCGGCGCTTTTAGTAACAATCAAGAGCTGGTGCAGAAGGTGATCAAGGCTGGCGAAGAGTCCGGTGAACGCATCTGGCACATGCCTATGGATGAAGACTACAAAGAGCAGAACAAGAGCGATGTCGCCGACATCAAGAATACCGGTGGCCGCTGGGGAGGCGCGATAACTGCAGCACAGTTCCTTGCCGAGTTTGTTGGGGAAACACCGTGGGTTCATCTGGATATTGCCGGCACTGCCCGCACTGACAAAGAGAAAAGGTTTTTAGTAAAGGGGGCCACAGGTGTCACTGTAAGAACTTTGGTCAACCTCACCCTTTCGCTGGCCCAGGAATAGCAAAAAATCTCTAATAAAGGAGAAGGAGCAAGAGCAGAATGAAAGTTAAGTGGCTAGGTCACGCATCTTTTCTGATTACATCCGAGGAGGGGATCAAGATCATCACAGACCCCTACGCTACGGGAATGGGGATCAGCTATGGCGACATAAACGAGGCTGCTGACATAGTGACGGTGAGCCATGAACATGGCGACCACAACAACGTCGATGCAGTTTCTGGAAGTCCCCAGGTGGTAAAAGATACCAGTGTGCAGGAAGTCAAGGGAATACAATTTAAGGGAATTGCCTCTTATCACGACGATGCTGAAGGAAGCCAAAGGGGGCCAAATACCATCATCTGCTTCATGGTGAATGATGTAAAGCTATGCCACCTGGGTGACCTAGGACATCAGCTCAGTGAAGGGCAGGTCGCCGATATCGGTGAGGTTGATGTTCTCCTGCTCCCCGTTGGTGGCTTCTTCACCATCGATGCCGCAGTAGCAACCGATACCATAGAAAAACTGAAACCTCGAATCGTCATACCCATGCACTATAGCACCGACAAGTGCGCCTACCCCATATCAGCAGTGGACGATTTCCTAAAGGGCAAAGCCAATGTGAAGAGGATGGACGCCTCAGAGGTGGAGCTTACGAAGAGCGAACTCCCATCAACCACAGAGATTGTAGTGCTAAGGCATGCGTTGTAATTAATTTGAAGAGTCCATGCCCCCAAACGGCCTACCCATTTTCGAGGGTGGCCTGGAATGCTGGTAGGCTGAGGCTAAGAGAAAAACCGACCCTGCCAGCTATAGGCCGTTTGCCTCTCTAATTCGAGAATTGGAGGTGCTTTCAACTACCCATTTGCACATAAAACAGTGTGGTCCCCTAAAGTAGGAATGAATCGGGAGGAACTTTAAGTGAAGGCTGATTTAACCAAGGTATTTGAAGAGAAAACGAAAGAGATATTCAGTTTAGAGGCTAATCGAGAGAGAGTAGGGGAGCTAACATATAACAACTACATGAAGTCCTTTGGCTGCTCTCAATCCATGTTGTCCGCGTTTCAAGAGGTTCTGGGATTTCAGGACGCCTTCTGGTTTAAGTCTATAGGGACTCTACAAGGAGGGGGGCTATCTGGATTGACCTGCGGTGCTCTGGTAACCGGCCTGCTACTCATTGGCGGGCGAGTTGGGCGCAACAGCCTTGATGAAGGGATGCAAGGTGTGTTGCCAGCGTTTCCCCCGTGCCAAGAGCTTGCCAGCTGGTTCAAACCTATGTATAAAAGCACAGTCTGCTCGGAGATTACGGGAGTTAACTGGTTTGATATTAACGAGGTAGCAGCACACTTCCTCGGCCCTGAGGCAATGGAAGCACACGAGAAATGCGCCCGGCTAACCGGGGGGACGGCATACAAGGTAGCGGAGATACTGAGCCAGCTATAGTTATCTATGAAACACCCTTAAAGGAAATAACCCCACGAATAGCGTAGCGCTAGTACCGTTTTCCTCACTTTATTAACCACATGCCAAGGCCTCTTGGATCGCCAAGCGCTTTAACTCTCGTCCTCACTTCCCGATACCTTCTTCAGGCTTTCGTATGCCCTTTTGACCTCCTCTACCGATGCCTCGTTTTCCAGGGTGGTGAGGTCACCCAGGCTTTGCCCTGAGGCTACTGCTTTGAGAACCCGGCGCATAATCTTCCCACTCCTCGTCTTGGGCAGTGATTCCGCAAAATAAACGGCCTCCGGTGCAGCGACAGGGCCGATAACACTGCGAAGATGCTGAGCAATCTCCTTTCTCAAACCAGAGGAAGGTGAAATCCCTTCCTTGAGAGTGACGAAAAGTACGATAACCTCACCTTTTACCGGATCTGGCTTGCCCGCCACCGCTGCTTCAACCACAGCCGGATGAGATATGGCAGCATCCTCGAGCTCCGCTGTTCCAATGCGGTGCCCCGCCACTTTGAGCACCTCGTCAGCCCTTCCCAGAAGCCACAGGTATCCGTCTTCATCACGCATGGCAAAATCGCCAGTATAATATGAACCCGGGAACTGTGACCAGTACGAATCTCGATAGCGCTGCGGGTCGCCATAGATATCTAAAAGCATCCCGGGCCAAGGCTTTTTTATTATGAGTAATCCCGTCTGCCCCGGAGGAAGCTCATTTCCTTCAGCATCAACCACCGCAGCATCAACCCCGGGCAGGGGAAAGGTTGCCGAGCCTGGCTTCAATGGTATGGACTCAATCCCCGGGGTAGGAGAAATCATAATGCCCCCTGTCTCCGTCTGCCACCACGTGTCGACGATAGGACACCTTTCCCCGCCGATATACTTGTAGTACCAGAACCACGCCTCGGGGTTTATCACCTCACCAACGCTTCCTAATAGCTCAAGGCTGGAGAGGTCATGCTTCTGCGGCCATTCTTCGCCAGCACGCATGAACATCCGCACGGCTGTCGGCGATGTATAGAACACACTGACCCCATACTTTTGTACAATGTCCCACCAGCGGTCCACTGTGGGGTAATCAGGAGCCCCTTCAAAGATGACCATTGCTGCGCCGTGGGATAGGGGAGCATAGACTATAGAGCTGTGACCGGTCACCCACCCCACATCGGCGGTGCACCAGTAGACCGACCGCTCATTTATGTCGAACACCCACTCATATGCTGAGTGGTTGAACACGAGATAGCCACCTGTGCCATGAACTACCCCCTTTGGC
>CAZZJX010000223.1:0-3051 GCA_964654845.1 uncultured Dehalococcoidales bacterium | reverse complement strand
GGGGAACGAGCCAGTGGGCAGCGGTGGAGTAGCGATGAAAGCCTCCGTCAATCTGGTCATAGATGCCGCCGGCCGCCATGCGGTCGAGGGTCAGCTCAACCATGTTGAGTGCCTGTGGCTCATTGGTGCGGTTATAGGAGCGCAACAGGAAATTCAGGATCATCGGCTGGGGGAACTTGGGAGCGAGACCGAAGCCGCCGTTCTGGTTATCGAACTGTGGTACTAGTGCCTGGTATGCCTGGTCCAGGATATCAGGGCTAACTGAGCTGACCGGGGCTTCGATGCTCGACATCTGCTTTATACTGGAGGTCAGCCGCTCGGCGGCGTCCATAACCAGCGGGCGCTTATTCCTGTAAGCATCAGCCACGGTCGCTAACACCCGAGAGAAAGCGGGGAGGCCGTGGGCGTCCTCTGGCGGGAAATATGTGCCGCCATAGAAAGGCTCCCTCTCGGCTGTGAGAAACACGGTCAGCGGCCAGCCACCCCTACCGGTCATGGCCTGCACTGACTGCATGAACACATGGTCGATATCTGGGTGTTCCTCGCGGTCCACCTTGACACAGACGAAATTCTCATTCATCAGGCGGGCTGTGGCTTCATTCTCGAATGACTCCCTCTCCATGACATGGCACCAGTGGCATGAGGAATACCCGATGCTGATGAGGATGGGCTTGTCCTCGTTTCTGGCCCGCTCCAGCGCCTCGTCACCCCAGGGGTACCAGTCGACGGGGTTGTGAGCGTGCTGAAGCAGGTATGGGCTGGTCTCGTTTATCAAACGGTTCGGCATAGGAAATCTGAACCTAACAACGAAATAAGATACTGTCTACTCTTTATTCCATTCTTCCACGGGGTGGCAGCAGTTGCATCCGCAGGAGACTGAGCCGGTGGCGCGGGGCTTGTGGCAATACGTTACGTCATCCTTCTTGTAGATGCCTTCTGGAAAGGTGCAGCTATATGCTAGGCATATTATCTTGGTCATTCCAGTAACCTCGCTCCTGATGGTTAAGGAATTTATATTCTATCGACAGACTATATGTTGCAGACCAAGGTGTATGTGACTTTTGTATCAATGATGTCCAGGCTCGGGTTGATTCGCGGTCAGCTTATCTTAACGCTGATTTTCATGCTGTCTATTTTGTCGATCCCTTTAAGCGAAGAGACTATGCCAACTACTATGCTGGCGATAAGGTCATTGGGGAAGATCATGAGTTCGACTTGATTCCCATTGACGATGAGAGTGACCTCACCCTGCTTTAAATAAAGCTCCAGGTTTTCGATATTTTCTGCCTCCTTCAACGAGGAAACCCCACCGACCAAGGTGCGGGCCAAGAACTGCTCGGGGAAGGGACTAAGGTCGATAGATGCGTTGTTGACCTCAAGCTTTGCCTCGAAGTTGTCTGCCATTGTCAGCCTCCTACCATTTGATTCTATTTGATTTGGCTCAAATAGTAAAACGGGGTTGGTGCCTTGTTTGATTCGGGGCGAATGTGCTGTCAGCTTAGCCACTATGTATTATAGGGCCTATACTACTGGCAATGCCATGGGGTGGCCTGCTGCCTGCGCTTGGTGAAGTATTTGTTGGCGATGCGCAACAAAATATATATTATGAGGGAGATACTTGTAATGATTGCTATGAATATTGCGAAGCTAATGGGATCCGCTGTGCCTACTTCATGCTCTATGCCGCCTATAATATATCTTCCTATTGCTGCAAGGTTCAACCCGACGACTATGGCGATTGCTACAGTCATGAACTTCAGTATGAACATCCTCTTGTAGCCCATGATAGCTGATACTGCTATAGCGAAGAACACTATGGCAAACTTTACTACAATTGAAAGCCCGAATGAGTGAGCCATCAGTGATGTAGCCATTGGGTTCATCTCTGTAGCTCCTTGTCCTAGGCCAACGTAGGTGCTTATAGAGTCAACAATATTAAGGAGCAGGAAGATAAATATCCACCAGCGATGCTGCACAATGGCAGACCATATCTTATGCCTATCGATCGTCAAGTCTAGTTTCATCATGTCCTTCATACCCACTGGGCACAGCTCCTTTCTTATATAGGCATAAACCGAGGATTAGAATTAAATTGCCTCCCTGGCAACCTGCTCTACCGTTTGTTTGAATAGTATTATCTCTTCCTACAAAAACAAAAACCGACCTTGCGGTCGGTTTCGCTACTGGCTCCGCGGAGCCCAAGCAACCATTTCCAGGCTCCACTTCTTTGCCCCCGCCTTATAGAACAGTATCAGAACTGCAATGGATTATACTACAACCATCGGTCTCCTGTCAACCTCACCCGTTAGCAGTTTCGGCGCTTATACAAAGGGTAACACCATCTGTGCTTTTACTCTGTGACATGGGAATCTGTAAAGTGGCCGGAATGCATAAATACATCGTGGAACTAATAAGATGATGGATGGTTCAGCGCAGGCCGACTTTTATCCACTCCTTGAGGCTAAGTATGCCATCGGTGTAAAATGGCGGTATAAAGTGTGATTCATAGAGGAATTCCAAATCCTATTCTGAGATTCTGGGAAATTATCATGGACGTGCATTTCAAGAGACCTGATATTATTCGTCCCCCAAGTGAATGGAGGAGCTACTTTCTACCTGTAACCAGCGGTTGCTCCAATAATACATGCACCTTTTGTGGCTATTACGGCTCAAAACTTCATACGAGAGAGGTGGACGATATCAAGGGAGAAATAGATGCGGTAGCCCTTTATCGCCAATCCGGGATTTGCCTTGCTGCTATTCCCCCAGTGGTGTATGCTGTGGCGCATGGTTGGGATGGCAAGAGGGTGTTTCTTCAGGATGGTGATGCCCTGGTTTATCCCTTCGCGAAATTGAGAGAAGTTCTCCACTATTTGAACGAAAAACTGCCATACGTCGAAAGGGTTGGCACATACGCTACTCCTCAGGATATTCTGCGCAGGAGCCTAAATGAGCTAGAGGAGCTGAAAAGGCTTAAATTGGGCATCTTTTATATGGGAATGGAAAGCGGTGACGATGAAGTGCTTCGGGAGGTTGGCAAAGGGGTAAATC
>CAZZJX010000222.1:0-3076 GCA_964654845.1 uncultured Dehalococcoidales bacterium | reverse complement strand
GTGCATCCCGGGGTCATCTGCGCATACCACCACCAGCCCGCCGCGAACGCCTACATTGGAGGCGCCAAAGAAGGCATCAGCGGCTACATTGAGCCCCACATGTTTCATCGAGACCAAGGCACGTACCCCGCCTGTTGCAGCTCCTAATGCCACCTCCATAGCCACCTTCTCATTCGTTGACCATTCGGCGTAGACGTCGTCATAGCTAGCCATGTTTTCCAGGATTTCAGTACTGGGGGTACCTGGATAAGCGCTAGCCACCCGGACACCAGCGTGATATGCACCCAGGGCAATCGCCTCATTGCCCGATAGTAGCTGTTTCAAACCTGGTTTCTCCCTTCTTGCGCCGGGGTTGTTGAGGTGTCTCCCCAGACCTGGCCGAGATAGGCCTGTCTTACCTTGTCATTGTTGATGAGACGTTTGGCTGTATCTTCAATAACTATACGACCCATTTCCATTACGTAGCCCCGATCAGCTATTTTCAAGCTGGAAACGGCGTCCTGTTCCACTAGCAGTATTGCCATGCCCTCGTCTCGCAACCTGTTGAGCAATCCGAAGATCTCTCTCGCTAAATTTGGTGCCAGTCCGAGAGAGGGCTCATCGAGGAGGAGGAGCTTGGGTGCGGTCATGAGAGCCCTTCCTATGGCCAGCATCTGCTGCTCGCCGCCGGACAAGCTTCCTGCTTTCTGGTTCTCCCGTGTCGTCAGACGAGGAAATAGCTGATATACATGCTCTATTCTACGCTTAAGATCCTCCCGACGCAATAACCATGTCGCATCACCGAGCTGGCTGGTCCAGCCTCCATGCTGGGCGTATGCACCCAGGATGAGGTTATCCAAGACCGACATGCTCCCGAACATGCCTCTGCCTTCTGCCACATATCCAATACCTAGCTTCACAAGCTTGTGGGCTTTACGGCCGGTGATATTGCGTTCTCCCAGGTACACCGCGCCACTTTTCACTGGTAGAAGTCCAACGATAGCGTTAAGCAGGGTAGTCTTGCCCGCCCCGTTGGCGCCGATGAGTGTCACTATTTCTCCCTTTCCCACACCCAGTGATACATCCCACACTGCATTGAGTTTCCCATAGGCTACCGACACATGGTCTACACTGAGGATCATATCTGGTCCTCCTGCTCGCCGAGATAGGCAGTGATGACTCGTCGATCATTCTGAACCTGGCTGGGTGTGCCCTCAGCGATCTTCTCACCACTATCCAATACCACAACCCGCTCAGCCGTTCCCATGACGAAACGCATGTCATGTTCTACCAGTATCACGGTTATCCCCATTTCAAGGATGCGCTTGGCGAGGTCGGAGATCTCCTGGGTCTCCAGGGCATTGGAGCCGGCTGCGGGCTCATCGAGCATAATGATGCGGGGCTTGGTGGCCAGGGCCCGCGCGATAGAAACCAACTTCTGCTGTCCGAAGGTAAGCTCGGAGGCATTGATATCAGCTCGCCGCCCCAGGCCAACCATGTTGAGGGTGTTGACTGCGGTGAGTCTTATATTATCTTCCTCGCTGTGCCCCTGTGGCAATCGAAAAGCGGCGCTTAGCATGCCATATTTGCTTCTCGAGTGAAGGCCGACCATAACATTATCCAGCACGGACATATTACCAAAGAGGCGCACATCCTGGAAGGTGCGGGCTATACCCATTCGCGCCCTCTGGTAGTCATTGGTACCGGCCAGATCCTGCCCATGGAAGAGTATCTGGCCCCTGGTGAGAGGGAAAACGCCGGCGATGAGGTTAAACAGCGTGGTTTTTCCTGCCCCATTGGGTCCAATTATAGCGATAAGCTCACCTTCATGGATTTCCAGGTTGAGTCCGTTGACGGCAATAACACCGCCGAAGGCCTTGGTTAGTCCCTTCATTTGCAGGATGTCAGCCATAAATCACCTAACTTGGTGCCAGCCTTCTTGATATTCTTCGCCAGAGATCTCCCAGCCCTCGGATGACCCCTTGGGGTGAAAGGATCATAACTACCACTATAATCAACCCAAATAGTACCACGTCTATGTCTCCAAAGGGATGCAAGAACTCGGTCAGAAGACGGACGCTGGCGGCACCGAAGATGGCGCCCCAAATACTGGCCAGCCCGCCGACAACGGCCATCACTACTAAGCGGATTGAGAACAGGAAGCCAAAGGGCGGTGGGTCGATAAATCCTACATAATAGGCATAAAGGCTGCCTGCCAGTGCGGCATAGGCAGCGGAAAGGGCGAGAATCTTTACCTTTACCAGAGTTGCGTTAATGCCCAGAGATTGAGAAGCGCTCTCGCTATCGCGGATGGCGCGCATCGCCCGGCCCATTCTTGAACCCACAATGTTCTGAGAGATGAACATCACAGCCAGGCAGAAGCCCCACACCAGATAGTAGAATCTGAAGTCGCTATCGAAAGCAAATCCACCGATAGACAGGGTTGGTATATCGAGGAAGCCTGATTGACCGCCGGTGATCCAGTCCAACTCGCGGAAGAGTATCCAGATGATGATGCCCAGGCCTAGGGTGGCCATCGCCAGATAGTTGCCGCGAAGGCGAAACACTGGAAAGCCTATGACGAAGGCGAAGGCAGCGGTGGCAATAATTGCCACTACCATTGCAAGCCATGGATCGACATGATAGGTCTTGCTCAGGATGGCGGCTATGTACGCACCGATGCCATAGAATGCGGCGTGGCCCAGGCTGACCTGTCCGGTGTAACCCATGAGCAGGCAGAGGCCTACAGTAACAATAGCGTGGATGCCGATTATGAGGAGGACGCTGGTGTAGTAGTTGTTACCAAGTAGAGGGACAATACTCAGCAGAACGACCAAGGTAGCTATGGCAAGCATCTTCCCTCGGCCCCGAATGAAGTGTGGCATCATGCCCCCTCTTCTCCAACCATTAGTCTGCGAGAGCGGATGAGGAGGACGGCGAACAGGACTATCAAGGCGATGGCATTCTTATAGGACGATGATATGTAGCCTGCTGCCAGCGATTCTGCCAGGCCCAGGCCCAGGCCTCCGAGGAATACACCCCATACCCCGGTGAAGCCACCCATAGCTGCGGCCACGAACCCCTTAAGACCCAGCAT
>CAZZJX010000221.1:0-3086 GCA_964654845.1 uncultured Dehalococcoidales bacterium | reverse complement strand
GCTCGTCTATCTCATATGTGCTTACGGTGAACTTATAGGGGTGGGGGATAATACCTACAAACGGCGTAATGAGAAAACTGCTGGTGGCGGTGCACATATTATCCAGCTCTCCCAAGACCTCCACGTCCTCCGGGAGGAGCCCGATTTCCTCGAACGCTTCTCGCAGTGCCGTATCCAGGAGGGACTCATCCTCCTCATGGCATCTGCCCCCGGGAAAGCAGATCTGCCCCTTGTGATACATCAGCTTCTCCGTCCTTTTGGTGAACAGGACAAAGTACTCCCCCGCCTTCTCATAGAGAGGGAGTAGAACTGCCGCCGGTGTTAACGGGGTGTCGGTGAAGACAAAGGTCTGCTTCTCCCTCTGGGAGAGAATCCGGCCAATCCTTTGCTGAATTCTTTCTTTCTCCGACATTTTACTCATCTTATAGACGAAGCGGACAAATCCCCTTAGTCAGCGCTCGTTCAGATTGCCACCCTAACCATGCTCACCATCCAAGTATTTGTGGTATTGCTTGAGTCTGGAGAGAGCCCTTACCGCCCGATCAAGGTTGGGGAAGACTACCGTCTCCTTATTTTCGTCTATCTTGCCTATCAGTTCCTCCATCCCGCTACCATATAGCCAAGACACAACAGGTTTCTCAAATTTATTGGCGCGCTGGAATATGTCCGGGGCACCAAGTAGAAAAGCGGCATGGGATACTATGATTATACCATGGATATTGGGGTCAGCTAAAAATGCATCCATTATGGTGTAGTAGACTTCATCAATGCGATGTCTCCCGATCATGAAAGCTGGCCAGATATCGGCTGGATTTTCCAGGGTTTGCCACGGAGGAGCGAGAAAGGCGATCTTATCCAGGGTTTGGCCAGATGGCCTTCCCAGACGAAGATTATACTTTTCGCAGGCGTCGATAGCCATAATGCCCCCGGCGCCGGCGATAGTGATTATCCCCACGCCTCTCCCCTTCATCAGTGGCACGCGCAGGAATGCTCTGGCGAAATCATTAAACTCGTCCACATCGCTCACCCGGATCACGCCACATTGCTTGAACGCGGCATCGTAGACCTCGTCTTTACCCGTCAACGTACCGGTGTGGGATTGCATTGCCTTGGCTGACTGTTCGCCCTTGCCCGTCTTCAACGCCAATATTGGCTTTTTCTTTGAGACCCGCCTGGCTACCTCCATGAATCTCGCCCCGTCCTTTGTCCCTTCCATGTGGAGGAAAATCACCTTGACCTGTGGGTCTTGCTCAAAGTACTCCAACCCATCGGCAAAATCTATATCACAGGCATTGCCCAGATCTATTCCCTTGCCCAGCATGGGAGACCTGGGGATGCCCGCCATGAACATCCCGGTTTGGCAGATAATCCCGATGGGTACCGGCTGCAAATCCAGCGGGGCAAAGGCAGAGGTGAAGTTACAAAAGGCGTTAATGCTGCCGAAGGTGTTAGGCCCCATTATCCTGGCCCCGCCCTCCCTGGCGATGCGGGTGATCTCTAGCTGTAGCTTCTTTCCTTCCTCGTCGGCATCGGCGAAACCCTGGGCAACCACGGTAATCGCCCTTATCCCCTTCTCAATGCACTCCCTGACTATTTTGGGAACCTCTGAGCGAGGGGTAGATATTACGGCGAGATCGGTTGTTTCGGGTATATCCTTTACACTGGGGTAACATGTCTTCCCCATGATCTCATCGGCTTTGGGATTCACCGGATAGACTCTTCCTGAATAGCCACTGTTCAGCAGATTCTCCAGGATATTCCAGGCGACCAGACCAGTGCGCCTGGGGACTCCTATAAGGGCTACCGACTCGGGCTCCATGAAGAGCTTCATCTGATCAACGGTATTCAAGAACGCTCCTTCCTGTTCTGGAGCCTGTTCCATAGCTCATCCACAGTAGCTCTTACCTCGCTAAGGTCGCAATCGGTATTGATTACCACATCGCCGTACTTTGCCCGCTCCTCGGAGGAAAGCTGAGCGCGGATGCGCGCCCTCGCTTGCTCCTCGGTGAACCCACTCCTGTTCTGCAGGCGCTTAAGGACGGTTTCCTCCGGGGCCACCGTGACCCAAACCTCGTCAACCACATTGGTCCATTGCGCCTCAATGAGCAGAACCGCCTCGAGCACCACCACTTCAATCCCCCGGTTCCTCAGCTTCTCAAGCTCGTCCATCACCAGGCGACCTATCTGGGGGTGTACGATGGAGTTTAGCTTCACAAGCGCTTGGGGGTCGTTGAAGACGATGCTGCCGAGCTTCTGGCGGTCGATCTCCTCGTTTACCTTCAGGATGCCCGTGCCAAAAGCATCGACTACTTTTTGCCAGGTCTCTGTGTGGGGTTGGTATGCTTCATGGCCCATCTTGTCGGCGTCGATATGCCCGGCTCCCTTTTCGACAAGCATCTGGGCCACAGTGCTCTTGCCACTGAGAATCCCCCCGGTAAGACCTATGATAAACATTTTATTTCAATCATCAAACTATATTTATTATGAAGCCCTTTAATGCCTCAAGGAGCACTTTTTAGACGATGCTTATTATCGCCATAAAGTTGTGTCCTAAGCGGCTTTTCTGAATCTGGGCAAGGTCATATCGTCGGTGACGTCGTCGTACACAACCTCCACCGGCATTCCGATGTATATATCATCCGGCCCACAATCCATGATATTGCTCACCATCCTGACCCCTTCCTCGAGCTCCACGATGGCCACGGCGTAAGGAACGTCGCCGGAGAAGGCAGGATGAAACGGCTGAACGGCAACTATATAGGTGTAGACCTTTCCCCTGCCACTAACCCTGGCCCACTCAGCATTCCATGAGCCACAATTAGGGCACATGGAACGAGGGTAATGGTGGTATGTGCCACAGTCTTTGCACCTCTGGATCAGCAGTTCGTGCCTTTTGCATCCTTCCCAGAATTCCTTCGTCAGCGACGTGATTCGCGGTAGCGGTTTATTATAGTTGGTCATTTTACCTCCTCAATATGGCGATGGAGCCATCGGCTAAGTCGCCCCATCCCGTGACCAACGCGATCTTAGCATCCTTAACCTGGGCCTCACCGGCATCGCCGCGAAGTTGCCTTACCGCCTCCACG
>CAZZJX010000220.1:0-3096 GCA_964654845.1 uncultured Dehalococcoidales bacterium | reverse complement strand
CCCAAGCAGGCGTCGACTACGGACTGGAGGTGACCTGGCTTCCTTCCTACGGCCCGGAGATGAGGGGCGGAACGGCGAATTGCACGGTGCTTCTTTCTGATGAACCAATCGGCTCGCCTGTCGTGGACAACCCGACCGTCCTGGTCGCCATGAACCTGCCTTCTCTCGACAGGTTTGAGAAGACTGTGGCTGAGGCAGGCATAATAGTGGTCAA
Source organism: uncultured Dehalococcoidales bacterium (assembly GCA_964654845.1). GTDB lineage: Bacteria > Chloroflexota > Dehalococcoidia > E44-bin15 > E44-bin15 > DAOUVR01. Next base: position 2,882 of record CAZZJX010000220.1, on the reverse strand, counting down.
CTCTTCCCTTATCACCCGCCCGGTAGGACGCAATGATGTGCAAACGCTGAGCGTGCCAACAAATGGCATTGCTGTGTCACTGGGCAATTCCCAAGCAGCCAACATGGTGGCGCTTGGCGCGGTCATTAAGGCTACAGAAGTAATCTCGCTACAACTGATGAAGAGCACGATGGCCAAGATACTCAGTCGCAAGAATAGCGCCAAGATCGTAGCAGTGAACGAACAAGCACTGGATGCGGGCTACAACGCCGTCTAGAAGTTCGCCCAAGAATAAGACTTCGACCCTGTTATGATGTACTAACTGTTACAATCGTGCTTCATTCTGGAGAAAGCAAGCTTCAAATTTCTATGTGGCCCGCCGCTAGACTGACAAAAAGGCATACATGAGCCCTCGGAGGTAAGTGTGTAAACTACGCTTTTTGTCGCCAGGAAGCTCTGACTAGAAAATACCTTATCTGAGGTAAGAGTTACTGGAGGAAGCTCTCGATAATGTTCGCTACCCTCTTGAGGGAACCTCTGGTTTGGGTTTAGAAATCATCGACCCAGCCGATAACCCTTGGGCTTACATTCGTTCGAGTGCGGGCAAAGTCCTTATTGAAGACCTGGTGGGATTCGGGAGTATCGTTACAGCCATCGACCGATTTTTGCCCATTCTTTATCGCCTCCTCAATTGCTGCCTCGATTGCTGCTGTAAGGGTGGCTACTTCATCATGAAGTCGTTTTACTTCAATCTCCAATTTTCTACTCCCCTGATTGTTTGTCAGCTTAGGTATAGAAATCTTAATAGAGTTTCCAGAATCTGTCTATGACCTAAAAGCCCTAGACGGGGGCCTGAAGCGTGCATGCTATAGTCCAAAAGTACTAAAGGAAGTCATGGAATGCTCCTGACGTACAACTAGAATGAATTCAATTGAAAGAAGTTAATGGGATTGCGGGGACACAATAACATGGAGATGCTGCTATTCAGTGTACGTGTTTGAGGTGACAAAACAAGCAAGTGTGCACCCTCACTTCCATCTAGCAAAAAGACAGGCTATGCAATGCTGTTCCCAGTATAGCATTACCTCCGTGAATATAGAGTCAGGAAATCATATTGAAAGACAGGGTTCCAGGGATTATAATGTTCTTGAGGCGTGGTGATTGATGGCAGTGCGTTCCCTTATATCGTGCAGTTCAAGGAAAACATGGAATAGGGGAGCCACGTTGAGATATGGAAGAACTAGTCCTGTGATACGATCGAAACCAGGTGGCGCGAACGAGTACAGTGACCCCACTTTCTTATTGTCGATGTCCGAAAGGTCTTCGGAAGGAGATAAATGATAAAAGACAAGCTAGACTATTCCGAATTCGTTAATCTGTGCCGCGGCCAAAAGACAATCGAGTTAGAAGGAAGAGACAAGGAAAGAATCAGGCGATCCAGAAGGGCTTTTGAGAGTATTCTGAAGTCCAATCCTCGCCAATCCTACTACGCAATAAACACCGGCGTCGGTGCTCTTCTGAATAGGCGCATTCCCAAAGGCAGAATGGAGGAGTTTCAGGAGAATCTAATCATGAGCCACACCTGCGGCATAGGCCCCCCTCTGGAGAGGGAGATAGTCAAAGGGATCATGCTTCACATGATTTTGAATCTCAAGAAAGGATATTCCGTCATAAGATTGCCGACACTGGAGCTCCTGGTCGAGATGTTCAATAGAAACATCATCCCGGTTGTCCCAGCAAAGGGATCTCTGGGTGCCAGCGGCGATCTAGTTCCCCAGGCTCACATTGCCCTGGCCTTGATTGGCAGGGATCCACAGCAAATTTTGCGTACTGCAGGACTAAAGTCAGCGAAGTTGCAGATCGGGGAAGCCATCGCCCTGCTTAACGGCACGAGCTTCATGACAAGTTGTCTGGCTTTCCTCGTTTTCCAATCTGACAACTTGATCCGAACAGCCGACATAGCTGCCGCCATGACCATTGAAGCTTTGGGCTGCAGCACCCAGTCTTTTGAGCCTGAACTTCAAGAACTAAGGCCTCATTCAGGGCAAATCACAACTGCTCACCATTTGAACTGCCTTCTTCTGACGAGAAAAGGGGGCAAGAAGCCAGCTCATTCACTGCAGGATGCTTATTCCTTGAGATGCATTCCTCAGGTCCACGGCACTTTTCGGGATGTTCTTACCCATACCAGAGCTGTTGTAGATACCGAGATCAACTCCTTTGGTGGCAATCCCTGGATTTCAACCAAAGGAGAGAAAACTGAAATTTGCGAGGGCAGCGGTAATTTCCATGGTCAGATTCTGGCCCACGCGGCCGATAGTTTGTCGATTGCCCTCTGCAGTACCGCGGGCATTTCGGAAAGAAGAATAGACAGGCTGATCAGTGGGGGTGCCGACGGGCTCCCTTTGTTTCTGGCCAAGAACCAGGGATTGAACACGGGCTTGATGATCACTCAATATACCGCAGCCGCTCTGGTCTCGGAAAACAAAACTCTGGCTCACCCGGCTTCTGTTGACTCCATTCCCGTTTCAGCCGGTCAGGAAGACTTCGTCAGTATGGGTGCCTGGGCCGTTAGCAAAGCTCGGGAGATTTGCAGAAATACGGAGTACGTCATAGCTATTGAGATTCTGTGCGCTGCTCAGGCTCTGGACTTCCGCGAACCCCTGCCGGAAGAATCGATAATGGCAAGGATTCATGAGATCGTCAGAAGCCGCGTTGCTCATTTTGAGAAAAGCAGAGTCCTGGCTGAAGATATTGAAGGGCTCTACGAACTTGTTCATAATGGTAGATTGCTGGAGGCGGCGGGGATGCTATGAGAAAGATAATTGAATGCGTGCCTAATTTTAGCGAAGGCAGAGATACCAGCAAGATAGAGCAGATCACTGCCGAGGTTGAGAAGGTTC
>CAZZJX010000219.1:0-3099 GCA_964654845.1 uncultured Dehalococcoidales bacterium | reverse complement strand
CCATTGACACCATGAGCTTTATCACCCATAATAGCAACGTCAAACGGCAATATACAGGGAGTATAGATGGTAAAGATCCGATTAGCTCGTGTTGGAAGGAAGAAGAAGCCTAGCTACCGAATAGTTGTCGCCGATGTTCGAGCTCCACGTGATGGCTCATTTATTGAAATCATCGGACACTACGATCCACTCACTGATCCACCCACCGTAGTAGTCGACGAAGAGAAGGCACTGAAATGGCTTCGCCAAGGGGCCCAACCCACAGAACCCGTGGCTCGCTTACTAGATAAGCTTGGCATCTTGGAAAGGCTCAAAACGGAGTCCGCTGCTTAGCATTCTTCAGAGAAAGGATTCAAAATCTAAACTAGGGGAGAAGAAATGAAAGAGCTTATCGAATACATCGCAAAAGCCATAGTCAATAATCCAGACAAGGTGCTGGTAACCGAGGAGCGAAACGACGAGAGAGTGTTTCTTAAGCTTCAAGTCGATGAGGAAGATATGGGCAGGGTGATCGGCAAGCAAGGACGTGTAGCCCAGTCAATGCGCACTCTGCTCAGGGTGCTAGCAGCGAAGCAAGGCATTCGAGTAGACCTTGACATAGTCTAGCGAGAGCCATGGATTCTGATTCCATTGTGGTTGGTAGGGTGGTTGCCCCTTGGGGGGTAAAGGGAGAGATGAAAGTGGAAGTGATGACCGATTTCCCCGACCGATTCTCTCCTGAAGAAGAGGTTTACATCGATGGGTGCCCTGTGACTATCGAAAGGAGCAGATGGCATAAGGGGATGGTAATCCTTAAGCTTGCGAAAATCGATAGCGTAGAGGCAGTGGAGAAGATTCGCGGACAATTCATGGAGGTACCGCAGGGGCAAGTTCGCCCCCTGTCAGAGAACGAGTATTATCAGTTTCAAGTTGTGGGGCTGGAGGTCTGGACCACCGATGGGGAGTTCCTAGGACGCATCACCCAGATACTGCCTACCGGGAATAACGATGTTTATGTGGTGCGTTCTGAAGATAGAGAGGTACTTGTACCCGCCATTGATGATGTGGTGAAATCGGTGGAACTGGAGCAGGGACGTATTGTTATTGAAGTAATCGAGGGTTTGCTTCAAGGGCAAGCGTGAACAGTGGAATAGGGAAAGAAGGTTACTGTTACCGCAAGCCCTGTCTATGGTCTAAGAGGGCTGTACTCTGGGTGGACCAGGCCTCTTTCTCCTTCTCTCTGCAATCTTGATGCGAGCCAGAGCGCGGCGCAGTGCCGCCTCAGCGACGGCAAGGTCCATTTCAGGGGGGGCTTGTTTAATCTGCTCCTCAGCGCGGCGCTTCGCCTCCTCGGCGCGGGCGATATCTATTTCCTCAGCCCGCTCAGCAACATCGGCGAGAAGCGTTACCCGATTTTGCATCACCTCAAGGAAGCCACCGCTAACAAACATCTCCGTCTCTTCCCCTTCCTTCCTCACCACCAGCTCACCTGGCTGAAGCATGGTCAATAGCGAGGCATGATTGGGGAGAATGCCCAGTTGTCCCTCAACACCCGGGGCGATAACTACGTCCACATCATCCGAGTAGACCATTCGCTCGGCAGTCACGATGTCAAACTTTAGTTTGGGCAACTGTGCCTCCTTCTATGTCGCTTCCAGTTCCTTTGCCTTCTCAACCGCCTCATCGATGGTGCCTACCATGTAGAAGGCCTGCTCATGGAGGTCATCGTGCTGACCCTCAAGGATTTCCTTAAAGCCGCGCACTGTCTCCTTTACCGGGACATAGCGTCCTGGCCTCCCGGTGAAGGCTTCAGCGACGAACATGGGCTGAGAGAGGAAGCGCTGTATCTTACGGGCGCGCGCTACAATGAGCTTGTCCTCCTCAGCAAGCTCCTCGATGCCCAGAATGGCGATGATGTCCTGCAAGTCTTTGTAGCGCTGGAGCACCCGTTGTATCCCGCGCGCCACATCGTAGTGCTCCTCGCCGACAACGCGGGGATCGAGGATGCGAGACGTGGAGGCCAGAGGGTCGACAGCCGGATATAGCCCCTGCTCAGTGAGAGAGCGCTCCAGGGCGATCACGGCGTCGAGGTGACCGAAGACCGTAGTCACACCTGGGTCGGTGTAATCATCAGCAGGTACGTAGATCGCCTGGAAGGAGGTGATGGAGCCCCGCTTGGTGGAGGTGATCCTCTCCTCGAGCTCTCCCATCTCAGTAGCCAACGTGGGTTGATAGCCCACTGCCGACGGCATACGGCCGAGAAGCGATGACACCTCCATACCGGCCATAATATAACGATAGATATTGTCAATAAAAAGCAGCACATCCTGCCCCTCAATATCGCGGAAGTATTCCGCCATGGTGAGTCCGGTGAAACCAACACGCACACGCACTCCGGGGGGCTCATTCATCTGCCCAAAAACGAGAACCGTCTTGTCAATAACTCCCGAGGCCTTCATCTCACACCACAGGTCATTGCCCTCTCGAGAGCGTTCTCCTACCCCGGCGAAGACGGAGAAACCGCCATGCTCGGTGGCAATGTTGCGGATAAGCTCCATAATGATAAGGGTCTTGCCGACTCCAGCACCACCGAAAGCGCCTACCTTCCCTCCCTTGGTGAATGGGGTTATGAGGTCGATAACCTTAAGTCCCGTCTCCAACATCTGCGTTGTTGTCTCTTGCTCCTGGAAAGAGGGGGCGAGGCGGTGAATGGGCCAGTACTCTTCAGTCTTTACCTCTCCTAGCTCATCTAAAGGCTCACCCATGACATTGAATAGCCTTCCGAGAGTGGCTTTACCCACAGGTACGGAAATCGGTGCTCCCGTGTCAATAGCCTCAGCGCCTCTCTCAAGCCCGTCGGTGGGGGTCATTGCCAGGCAGCGAACCCAGTCATTTCCTACATGAAGCTGCGTCTCAAGTATGATTTTCCCTCCGTCACGGGGTATCTCGATAGCATTATAGAGAGCGGGAAGCTCATCCGGTGGGAACTCGATATCCACCACTGTTCCAATCACTTGAGCTACTTTTCCTTTTGCCATACAGACCTCCAGGGATGTTATAACACTTATACCAACGCCGCTGCTCCTCCAGTGATGTCCATGAGCTCCTCGGTAATCATCT
>CAZZJX010000218.1:0-3175 GCA_964654845.1 uncultured Dehalococcoidales bacterium | reverse complement strand
CGTGGCGGTAATTCTTCTCGACCTCTTCGTTGAGCGAAAGTGGATTGTGGGCGCGGTGAGCATTGCGGGGCTGATTGTGCCCGCAGTATTCAGCATAGTTCTGTGGGGCACAAATGAGACCTCCTTTGGTGGTGCCCTGGTCATCGACCACTTCTCTGTATTTTTCAAGCTCTTTTTCATTGCGATAGCAGCCCTGATATTGCTCTCCTCCACCGACTATGCCCGAAGGTTTGCTGCTTTCCGCGCGGAATACTATGCTCTGGTCCTCCTGTCCGCGACAGGTATGATGCTCCTGGCATCCACTCGAGAGCTAATCTCCATATATGTCGCCCTGGAGTTGACAGGCATATCTCTCTACGTGCTGGCTGGCTTTCTCAAAGACCCCAAGTCCAGTGAGGCGGGATTAAAATACCTGCTGCTTGGTGCGGTGGCCAGCGCGGTGTTGCTCTACGGCATGGCGCTGATCTTTGGACTTACCGGCACTACCCATCTTCAGGAGATTGCTGCCGCCATTTCGGCCGAGGGGCTGCTGAACAGTCCGGCGCTCCTCATGGGTATCATCTTGCTGGTGGCTGGCTTTGGCTTCAAGATCGCCGCCGTCCCGTTTCAAATGTGGGTCCCCGATGTATACGAAGGGGCGCCAACGCCGGTCACAGCGTACCTGTCCGTGGCCAGTAAGGCGGCCGGCTTCGCCGTAATACTGAGGGTTTTCTATGAGGCATTGGGGCCGGCAAGCGTGGACTGGAGCATGGTCTTCGCCGTACTCGCCGCCATCACCATGACCGTCGGTAATGTGGTCGCCATCGCCCAGAAAAACATCAAGCGAATGCTTGGGTACTCCAGCATCGCCCAGGCGGGATACCTCATGATAGGGCTGGCGGCGGTCAGCAGCACCGGCAGCAGTGCCTTGGTATTCTTCCTGGGGTGCTATGCCCTCACCAATTTGGGGGCGTTTATCGCCATCATCGCTATCTCTGATAAGATCGATAGCGACGAGATCGCAGACTACTCAGGGATGATACGGAGGGCACCGCTTCTTGCCCTGGCCTTGGCCCTGTGTCTCATTTCCCTCACTGGCATCCCACCTACAGCGGGTTTCATGGCCAAGATCTACATCTTCAGCGCTGGCATCGATTCTGGTCTGCTATGGCTGGTCATCATCGCCGTGATCAACTCGGTGATTTCCGCTTTCTACTATCTGCGTGTGGTTCGGGTGATGTTCCTCGGCGCTCCGGTGTCGGAGGAGCGAGTGTCTTCCCCGAGATCGCTCCAGACGGCGCTCTTCCTCGCCTGTCTCGGTGTCCTGCTGCTCGGTATATACCCCTGGCTGCTGTTAAGGGTTGCCGAGACTGCCGCTAGCATATTTATCCCTTAACTGCGCTGTGGCCTCCGACCAGTCGGTGTACTCATATTTACCGAGGGGTGGTTTTTGCGATGGTGGGTGGTTAGCCAATAATACAGCGCGCTTCGATCCGGTTCTGACGACACACTGCATGACGAGCTAACACAGCGGAGACTACCCGTCAATCACCACGAGTTGAATTTGTTATGATGTGCCATGACCAAATGTGCAAGCATCGCAGTCAAGAATGGCAGCATCACAAGTTATGGTTTGTGTCTATTAGACCCACAACCATAAGGCTTATCGACGAGCGTCAGGCACTCTAAGAAAGAAACGGGTTGGGCAACGGTGTTCCAACCGAGGAAAGCATGCAGTGGGAGATGAGCCACTCTTGTCTGTTAGGGTGGGGTCTCCCGCCCCTCAAAGATGGTTGCGTCGATGCCGAGGTTTTAACCTACCGTTTCGGCGAATACTTCTCGGCCATGTCGCCCGCCACGGGCAGCTTGAAGCGTTCTCCCTGGTAGGCCTTCACCATGAGCACGATCCATAGCACAACGGCAAACAGCCATACGATGTACCCGATTATGGCAAATATGATCCCGGCGTAGGGGATGATCGCCAGTATCGCTAGAACAATCTGGACAACCGTTACGGCACCGAAGACTATGATAGATTGCATAGCATGAAAGCGGACAAACTCGTCCTCCTGCTCTATGAGAAAGAATATCAATCCAGTTATCCAGCCTACCAGATACGACAGCAGCCCGGCTATGTTGGACTCAAGGCCTGTACTACTCTTCTTTTCGCTCATTATTCGTCTCCTTCCATGTGTCCCGACAGCAACTTATGTGAGGACGTCATAGCTGTCCTATCGTCACTGGTCATATTTTACACAAAGTAGCAGATTAATCCTATTCCGTCAAGCCTCTGGCTTCAGCGTTGCCACTTGGGGGAGTTGTCAGGTAGGCTTAAGCTAGAATGTGCAATTGGTAATAGAGAGGCTGGGCACCCTTTGCGTCTAGATACCCAGCCTCTTCAACAAGATACACGCTGTATCAGCCTTAACTCTTGCCAATTCTGAACATCTTGGTGCCGCATCTGGGGCATATACCCTGAGTGGCGGGCTTGCCATTCTTCATGGTTATCTTCTTGGGATCCCTCATCTCTCTTTTAGCACGGCACTTCACACAATAGGCTTCCATTTAATATACCTCCTCTTATTTTGAAGGATATTAAACTATTTACTGCTAGAATGTCAATAGCTGTACACAGGTATATACGGTAAATTGGTAGCAATTTTCAGTATGTAGTCGCAATAACCTGTGTGTCATAGGAACTGAATCTACTAACAGCCCACATTTTACAAACATTTTACACTGGGGAAAAACTACGATAACAATTGGTGTTTATAGTAGGGTCAGACTGTAGGGTTTGCTCAGGCGGTGGGTGATGGAACTGCTAAGGATAGCGAATCCCAATCTAGGTCAGCCCAGATCATTCAGGATGAGTCCATGCGCATGATACGACTGGTTGATGACCTCCTTGAGCTTTCCAGAATCGAGTCTGGGCAGATACAAAAGTCCCAGGAATCGGTCGATGTAGCAGGGCTTGTGCAGCACTGCCATGAGTTCTTTGCCATGCGGGCGAAGGAAGGATGCATAATACTGAAAACAGAGCTTGAGCAAGTGCCGTCAATAATTGGCGATATTGACTGTCTGGAGCAGGTCTTCAGCAACCTATTGGATAATGCTTTGAGACACACCCCGAGGGGAGGACAGGTGACCATTTCTGTTCGACAGGCGTCTGCTGACTTTGTTGAGATAACCGTGGCTG
>CAZZJX010000217.1:0-3181 GCA_964654845.1 uncultured Dehalococcoidales bacterium | reverse complement strand
TTCGATCACCGCATTCAATATGATGGGGCCGTATTGGTAGTACGGCCCGACGCATTTTACAACTACCGACGAACCGGCGATCGCCTTCTTGATGCTTTCAGGACTATCGGCATCGAACTCAACCGGCGACAGGTTACTTGCCTTCAACCTCTGGATAGTTTCTTTTATCTTCTCCATGCTGATGTCGGCGATGGCAACCTCAGAGAAGAGGTCAGTTGAAGCAAGCATCGCCGCTGCTATACTTCCAACCGCCCCACATCCTCCCAAGACTGTTACTTTAGACATCTGGTCCTCCTTTGTCCTAGAGGGGAAGGCCTTTTTTGAATACCTCAGCCCACTGTCTGTGTGCCACCTCCAGTTCGGGGTGGTCCTTGCTGTACTCTTCCAGGGATATGCCCTGCATTACTGCGTCAATAGCCTGGCGGAATGCCTTTGCCCCGGCTATTGGACCCTGAGGATGAGCATGTATGCCTCCACCTGAACCAATTACAATGTCGTTTCCAAGGTCTCTCATTACGTCTGGCGTCATAGATGGTGTAATTCCTCCGGAAGGCATCGGCCAGGTTGGCTTCAGATTATACAGCGGGAAGCTCAAAGTCCTGGCAACATTGAGGAACTTGTCGGTTATCACCGGGGCTTTTCCGTATGGAGCGGGGATGACAACGATATCAGCGCCGGCAAGACGGGGCAGTTTCCCCAGCACAATATGAGAACTCAGGCCGTGGAACGGTGACATATACATAGCGCCGGCAACATCCATGTGGGCAAGAATAGGAACGTTAATATCCGGGTCTTCTGCTATTGCCCGCATTACCGGCAGTCCAACGGCAAGGTAGTTTATCATTAGTGCATTGCAGCCCAGCTCCACGGCGCGCTTTGCATTCTCAAAGATCTTTGGCACTTTATCTGATATGTTGACGGTGTACAGGGTGCGTTCGCCTTTCTCCTCGTAGACCTGCTTCTCAATCTCCATATAGCGTTTGACGCGACCCATTGCAGAATTGAAAGATGCGTCGGCTATCAGTTCATCGTCCTTGATAATGTCACATCCACCCAGTGCCGCATCCCTGAACAGCTCTGCTCCGACCTCCAACGGATAGCCGGTGCATGGCTTTATCATGTTGTTAAGCAGTGGACGTTCTGGAACTTCTATGAGCTTTCTCACGCCAGGGATACCGAATTTTGGTCCCTTAAATCCGGCCACGTACTTCTCGGGAAAACGGATATCAAGCACCTTGATACGGCCGCCCATGGAGATATTGCCAACCACCGCTGTCAGCAGCATGGGTATTTGCTCGCCGATGTTGACCTCGGGAAAGGCTATCTGGACAATGTAGTCTCTGGTTTCCACCTCATGGGGTACCTCGAACTCGTAATCAGGCACCTCGTAGACACCGATCACCTTGGCAACATGCTGGCAGCGCACCTCCGGGGTTTCGCCGGGGACCGCCACCCAGGTGCCGGTGCTCTGCTCGATGGCAAGGGCTAGAGACAATCTTGGTACCGGGATAATCTTGTGGTAGGAGATCAGATAGGTGGCAATAATGTACTCGTCGTAGTTGATTCCGTCCGGCAATGCCACTGGTTGAGACAAGATTTGCGCCTCATCCATTTGAACACCTCCCCGTAATTTGGTCATTCATGAAGTTGCTTCACGAAATCTCCGCTTGTTGAGTTTAACATAGAGACCTCGCAGATTGCTATAAACCTCCTTGTACGACTGAAAGAGGAAATCGTAGGTCTCTTCATTCTTCTCGTCAGGCTCGAAAGTCTTGTCTATCCTCACCACCTTCTTCAGGGACTCAAAGTCGGGATAAACGCCCAGACCGACCGCCGCTACCAGTGCCACTCCCACCGCCCCTGCCTCCTGGGGGTCATGAACGGTCTCAACCTTCTTGTGAGTAACGTCGGCCAGGATGTGCATCCACGGCTCACTCCTTGCCCCTCCACCAATGACCCTGAGGACTGGCAGAGGAAAATTGAATTTGTTCTCCACGATATCCACAATCCATCTGATATTGTAGGCAACCCCTTCGTATACGGCGCGCAGCAGGTTCTCACGGGTGTGGTCCGCGCTCAGGTTGAGAAAGCTGGAGCGCACGTAGCAGTCGTCTATCGGGGCCCTCTCGCCATACATCCAGGGAGTAAAAATCAGGTAGTCAGAGCCTGGCGGAATTTCCCCGACCTTCTCATCCATGAGGGCAAAGACATTAGGGATTTTTGGGTCTTTCTGTTCCGCCTGGTAGAACTCGTCGGCAATCCACTGCAGGCAGGCGCCGGCAGTTTCGGTCTCAGCAAATAGAAATGCCTTGCTCGGATCGGCGGAGTGGATAGCTGCTGCTCCACATTTTCCCGTCGGCATGCGTTTGGTGACAACCCCTACCCACCCCGATGTACCAAGATAAACATGGCCATCGCCTTCGCCGATTGCGCCCGACCCAACTGCGGCAGAAGGAGCATCACCGGCACCGGCCATCACCGGGGTGCCCTCTAAAAGGCCACATTGACTGGCAGCTTCTTTGGAGAGTTCCCCAACCTTATCGATGGACCTCACCAGGGGTGGAAGTTTGCCCTGGTCGAACCCGAGGTAGCGGAGGAAGATATTGTGAAGCCAGGGCCTCTTCTTGAAGTCCAGGCCAATAAAGACCGATGCGCCTGACCAGTCCATGACCATGTTGCCGGTGCTGCGGTAGACGAGGTAGCCGGCGACGTCGAGAAAACAGGACATCTTCTCATAGACTTCGGGCTCTTCCTCCTTAAGCCATAGCAGTTTCGGTATGCCATCCTTTCCCCCCAATGTGGCGCCGGCAACGGCAGTGAAAATTTGAGGGCCGCCGAACTTCCTCATAACGCGACATGCCTGAGTGCAGGCCCTGTTGTCAAGCCAGATTATCGCTTGCCGCAGCGGCTCTCCTGCTGGGTCCATTGGTACAATGCCAAGCATCTGTGTGCTGTACACAACACATAATATATCGCTTGGTGACACACCTGTCTCTTCCAGAAGGTGGTTTGTAGTGTTCGCGATTGCCTTCCACCAATCGTCAGGCTTCTGCTCGGCCCAGTCGGGCTTAGGATAATAAACCTTGTAAGACTCAGAGGATTTGCCCATGATGCGTCCCTCGGTATCTACCAGCACTGCCTTGCTAGAGCTCGTGCCCACATCATGGGCGATTATATATTT
>CAZZJX010000216.1:0-3190 GCA_964654845.1 uncultured Dehalococcoidales bacterium | reverse complement strand
GTTCTGATGGCACCCCCAAAGACGTAATTGAACAGAAGTAGTAGGACTACATTCAATAAAGCATTGAAAACCAGTAATTGAGGTAACCTTATATACCTCAGGATATTGCGCTGTGTCATTACCCCTATATCCGATAGAGTATCAGAGAGATTGGAGCTATTACTAATACTCATGTGCTACCTCAAGGTGTCCTTGATTGGTCAGAATCTACTTCTGCGTTCTCCTCAGACGTGTGCCCGGTAATAGCCAGGAAAACGTCATCCAGAGTCGGCGGTTTCAGAGCAAGCTCGGCAATTACTATGCCTTCTTTATCAAGACGACGGACTACTTCCGGCAACAACGATGTTCCACCGACTGCCGGTAAAGTTATTTCTCCTATGTCAGGGTAGCTATGTAGCTTATCTCCGCCTAAATCTACTAGAGCTCTATTAGCTATAGATAATTTGCCACGGTCAGCGATCCTTACTTTAACCAGAGTCTCACCACCACAGCAGTCTTTTAATTCTTGATTGGTCCCTTCGCGAAGAATCTGTCCTTTATCTATAATGGCGATTTTATTGGCCAGTCTATCAGCCTCTTCTAAGTACTGCGTAGTCAGAAAAACGGTATTACAGTCTTTCGCTTGAGAAGCGATGACCTCCCATAATCCCAGGCGACTGCGAGGGTCAAGCCCTGCTGTCGGTTCATCTAGAAATAGGATAGAGGGGCTAGCAACCAGAGTAGCTGCAAGATCAAGACGGCGTCGCATTCCTCCCGAATACGTCTTCACCTTCCTATTCGCTGCATCGGAGAGTTCAAAGGTTTCAAGTAATTCATTCGCTCGTGCTTTAGCTTTCTGCTTGCCCAGATGATAAAGCTTCCCAATCATCTCCAGATTTTCTCTACCTGTAAGAATTTCTTCTACTGCCGGGTACTGACCGGCCAGACCAAGAATCCTGCGTACTGAGTGAGCTTCGCGAATTACATCATAACCGCCAACATAAGCGGTTCCGGAGTCCTGTTTAAGTAAAGTGGTTAAAATGCGCACCAGCGTCGTTTTTCCCGAGCCATTAGGCCCCAGTAGTGCCAGTACTGTACCCGCTTCGACTACCAGATTGACGTTGTCTAGCGCTTGCACCTTTACGAATCGCTTGCTTATGCCTTTAGCAATAATGGAGGCATCTGCACATGCTACGCTGCCTTGTCCTGATTCGAAATTGTTTTCTCGCCTCGACATCTTGCAGTACCCACTAGTAGCTACATCAGAAGAATCAGTTTGTGCCGATATAATATGTATCGCACATGACTTTGTCAAACTTCATAAGTTGCTCATAGACATCCACTAATCTGCAGGCTTAATTCCACGTTTTCGATTTAGAAATCATCTTCCTTCCCGTTGGGGAGGGGAACAATGATTTTGATAATTCCTGTAATTTCACCTTCTGACTAATTGTTAAATAGGGTAGGTTAGGAGGAGATCATAATAAACCAGTGACTATGGCTGTCATGGTGATAATACCTCTAGACCGACATTTCCCATTTCAATTCACAATGAGGCATCCTAACCCTCATTGTTCTTGTCGCTGACAATAGCTACATGGTACTTGGTTGTCAATGACCGTCTCTGAGCCCTGCAGCACTCAGAATCCTCAAACTATCAGCGCTGGCCTAGCTCTCCTTCTTCTTGGTTCTGGTTTAATGTGGTTCATTTCGGTATGGTCAAAACAGAAGGAGAGGAAATAACTCAGTTCAATACTCCCTTTTAATACTTGAGTGGAACGAGCAGGAGGCTAGACAAGAGTCCATTTATTCATTCCAACATCCTCCGTCTGAACAGGAAAATGCCCAAAGCAAAGAAAACCACGGTATAGCCAAGCACCCACAGGAAATCTATGGCAATGTCACCGAAACCAGCCCCACGCACCATAACATCTCTCGACGCATCAAGAGCATGGGCGAAAGGAAGAGCATTCATTATACTTTGGAATACGCCTCCAAACACCTCTAGATCGAACCAGGCTCCTGAAAATATTGTGAGGAGGAGTACTGCTGTATAAAAGATGGGCACCTGTTTGTAGGTAAAAAGCGAACCCACGACCATTCCCAGGCCTATGTAGCCGATGGACATGACGAAAAGGACGAGAAAAACGAGGCCCAAATTCCCAGTTGTGTCAAGTCCGAGCAAAGCTGCTATGGCAAAGACCAGAACCATTTGGATGATCGCTACCGGTATGTATGGCAGGGAATAGGCCGAAATGAAGTCTTTTGGCCTGAGCGGGGCAGTCAACAGCCTCGACAAAAATGCGCTTTCTCTATCTTTAGCAAGTATCATAGCCGAACTGAATAGTAGCATGACGAAACCGAAGAGAGTTATTCCGGGCGCCAAATTGGTGGGAGTGAAAGAGCTTTCAAGTCTACCTATGGGGGATAGTATCAGCAGCAAAACTGGCGGGAACGCTATTGATAGACCTAAGGATAGATAGTCCAGGAACATTTCCTTAAAGTTTCTTTTGGCCAATACCATGAATCTCATTCTCTCAGCTCCTTCCCGGTGAGATGCAGAAATACATCGTCCAGGGTGATCCGTTTTTGAGATGTAGATTCAATGACGACTCCTCTGGGCCGTAGATAATCTACTATCTCGGAGAAATCCACCTCTTTAGCTCTAACCTCAACCCCGTCCTCGACCTCTTTTACTTCCGGGTATATCTCCCTCAGACCCTCAATGGCATCAACAGTCAGGTTCTTTGCCTTGACAACCATAACCTGCATATCGGAGATGCTAGCTTTCAGCTCACCAGGAGTTCCCAGGGCTACTATATTGCCCTCGTCTATTATCGCTATTCTATCTGCCAGACTGTCAGCTTCTTCCAGATAGTGGGTTGTAAGCACTATCGTCTTTTTCCCCTTAAGGCCTGCTATATGTTCCCATATGCTCCTTCTCGACTGAGGATCCAGGCCAAGGGTGGGTTCGTCCAGAAATAGCACCTGAGGGTCAGAAACAAGAGCCATGGCGATGCTGAGCCTCCTTTTCATCCCCCCGGAATACTTCCCCACTCGGTCTTTTGCCCGCCCAGTTAGGCCCATCATCTCCAGGAGTTCCTCTGACCTCTTTTTCACCTCTTCTTTCTCAAGTCCATGTATCTCTCCCATCAGGCTCAGGTTCTCCCAGGCGTTAAGATGCTCAGCGATTGCTGTCTCCTGTGGCGAG